>CAZDSL010000048.1:0-12207 GCA_964507655.1 uncultured Mycobacteriaceae bacterium
GCGCGCACCCGATGCTCTCGCGGTTCAAGCGCCCGCGGGCGTACCGGCTGGTGGACGCGCTGCCCGTGTCGGCCACCGGCAAGAAGCTGCACTACAAGGCCTCGTCGACGGCGCGCGACGACATGGCGGCGGGGCGGTTCGCGCGGCCCGCGGGGAACGGAGGCGAGTGATGGGCACGATCATCGACCCGGAGGTGGCGGCCGCGGTGCCGCCGACGCGGCTGGCCGAGACCGGCGAGCACCGCGCGTTCCGCGAGGCCGTGCGCGGCTACGTGCGCGACAAGGTCGCCCCGCACCAGGCCGAGTGGGAGGACGCGGGCACGCTGCCGCGGGAGTTCTTCACGGGCGCCGGCGCGCAGGGCATGCTGGGCTTCCCGGTGCCCGAGCGGTGCGGCGGCCCCAGCGTGCGCGACTTCCGCTACAACGCGATCGTCATCGACGAGGTGGCGCGGGCGGGCGCGGCGGCGTGCGCCATCGGGCTGTCGCTGCAGAACGACGTGGTGCTGCCGTACCTCACCGACCTGGCCGACGAGGAGCAGCAGGCGCGGTGGCTGCCGGGCGTGGTCACCGGCGAGACCATCCTGGGCATCGCCATGACGGAGCCGGGCGCGGGCAGCGACCTGGCCGGCATCCGCACCACCGCGGTGCGCGACGGCGACGAGTACGTGGTGGACGGCGCCAAGACGTTCATCTCCAACGGCCAGAACGGCGACCTGTTCGTCGTCGCCGCCCGCACCGGGCCCGACCGGCACGGCGGCCTGACGCTGCTGGTGGTGGACGGCGCCAACCCGGGCCTGCGGCGCGGGCGCAACCTCGACAAGATCGGGTTGCACGCGCAGGACACCAGCGAGCTGGCGTTCGAGGGCATGCGGGTGCCGGTGGCCGACCGCCTGGGCGAGGAGGGCGAGGGATTCGCGCAGCTGGTGCGCAACCTGCCGCAGGAGCGGCTGTCGCTGGCGGTGGGCGCCGTCGCGGCCGCCGAGGGCGTGCTGGCGCAGACGCTGGACTACGTGCGCGAGCGCACGGCCTTCGGCGCGCCGGTGTCGCGGTTCCAGAACACCCGTTTCGTGCTGGCCGAGCTGGCCGCCGAGGTGGACATCGCGCGCACCTACCTCGACGAGTGCCTGGCCGCGCACGTGCGCGGGGAGCTCACCGCGGCCCGGGCCGCGCGGCTGAAGTGGTGGACCACCGAGCTGCAGGTGCGGGTGGCCGACCGGTGCCTGCAGCTGCACGGCGGCTACGGCTACATGCGCGAGTATCCGGTGTCGAGGGCGTTCATCGATGCACGGATCCAGACCATCTACGGTGGCACGAGCGAGATCATGAAGACGATCATCGCCAAGGACCTGGGCCTGTAGGCGGCGGGAAGGGAGGCGGGCGATGGCGCAGACGGCGATCGACGACGCCGTGCGGGCGGCGCGGGTCAGCTCGCGCCGGCGCCAGCTGCTGGACGCCGCCGTGCGGGTGATGGAGCGCACCGGCTTCCACCAGATGTCGATGCAGGCCCTGGCCGACGAGGCGCAGGTGAGCGTGGGGCTGATCTACAAGTACTTCGGCGGCAAGGAGGACATCCTTCTGGCGACGATCGTGGACATCCTCGACGCGTTCCGCGACCAGCTCGAGCCGGCCATGGCCGCCGCGGGCGACGACCCGGTGGAGCGTTTCGCCGCCGGCTTCCGCCGGTACCTGGAGGTGGTGGACGAGAACCTCGACGCGGTGGTGCTCACCTACCGGGAGAGCCGCACGCTGACCCCCGAGGGGCGGGCGCGCATCAAGGAACTCGAGATCGCCACCAGCGAGCCGCTGCGCACCGCGCTGCGCGAGGCGATCGCGGCGGGGCTGGTGCACGAGGTGGACGTGGACCTGGTGGCCTTCGACGCGGTGATGCTCGCCCACACGTGGGCGCTCAAGCGCTGGCACTTCGGCCCGCGGCACAGCGTGGACGAGTACGGCGCCGCGCAGCTGCGGCTGTTGCTGGGCGGGGTGGTGGCCGACGGGCGGCGCGCCGCCTACGCGCACCTGCTGCGGCCGTAGCGCGGCGGCCCGCCCCGCCGCCTCAGGCGCCGCTGCGGATGGGCCACTGGCCGTCGACATCGGAGGCGTCGCGGCCCACCCGCTGCAGGTAGAGGGCGAAGTCCTGCTGGCGCGCGGCGTGCCAGCGCGCCTGCTCGGCGACGATGTCGAGCTCGGCGATGGCCGGGTACTTGGCCAGCAGCGCCCCCACCAGGTGCGCGGCGGCGACGGCGTCGGACTGCGCCTCGTGCGAGTTCTCCAGCACCACCCCGTACTGCGTGCACACCGCCCCGAGCGTGCGCTTGCCCCTGCGGTAGCGGTCGACCTCGCGGTCGATGACGTACGGGTCGGCCACCAGGGCCGGGCGCAGCGGCGGCAGGCCCAGCCGGCGGCCCTCGCAGTCGATGACGGTGAGGTCGAAGGCGGCGTTGAACGCCACCACCACCGCGCCGGCGTCCCACGCCTGCTGCAGCGCGGCGCGGATCGCCGCGTAGCCGGCGCGGTACTCCATGCCCTCGGCGCGGGCGCGCTCGGTGGTGATGCCGTGCACGGCGGTGGCGCCCTCGGGGATGGGGACGCCCGGGTCGAGCAGCCAGGTGCGCACGCTGGTGGGCGGCGCGGGCACGGGGGAGGGGTCGAGCATGGCGATGCACGCGGTGACGATGCGGGCCGAGGACGGGTCCTTGCCGGTGGTCTCGAGGTCGAACGCGCACAACGGGCGGCCGGACCAGCCCGCCGACGCGGCCGGGATGCCGCCGGGGGACGCTTCCGCCGCGGCCGGGACGCCGCCGTAGGGCGCCTCCGCCGCGGGGATGCCGCCGTGCCGGATGCCGCCCTGCGTGATGCCGTCGGTCATGGTGCTGCTCCTGTCGGTGCCGGGCATGCCGCGCCCGATCCTATGGGGCCGGGCCGTGCGGAAGCTGAGGATCGCGACCGGTGCGGGCCGGGATCGCGCTTCCGAACATGCTTTCCCACATCATGCGCCCGGCCACCGACAACTCCGCGGGCCCCTGCCGCCTCCGCCTGCGCCTGGCTACCGTGTGGGCATGGACACCGCCGGCGACGCCGCCTCGTTCGCGCACAGCGAGCTCGCCGAGCGCCGCCGCCGCGAGAAGGCGCTGACGCTGGCGCGCTACGCGTGGGACAGGCGCATCAGCGCCGCCGAGCTGACGGCCCTCGCCCCCGCTGATCTGCGCCGTTTCGCCCGCGCGGCCGGGGTGCACCCGCCGAGCTCCGGCGCCACCTGGGACGCGGCCGCCGCGCTGCTGGACGAGAAGGAGCGGTGGGCGCGGCGCCACCCCGACCGCCCCGAGGCGAGCCGCGCGCACCCCGAGGAGAGGATCTTGTGGGTCAAGCCGCCGGTGCCGGGCTGGGGGTGAGCGGGCCTCACGCGGGGGCGGGCGGCGCCGCCGCGGCGGCCGCCTCGTCGAGCCAGCGCTCCAGCACCTCCACCGCGGCCTTCGCCAGCGCGGGCCCGTGCTCGGCGGCGTCGGCGCGGACGGTGCGCGGGTCGATGCCCTCCGCCGCCAGCTCGTGGGCGTGGCCGATCAGCCACCGTTCGATCTGCGCCGGATCGGCCTCCAGGTGGAACTGCAGGCCCAGCACCCGCGGACCGGCCCGGAAGGCCTGGTTGGGCCAGCCGGGCGTGAATGCCAGCCGCTCGGCCGACGCGGGCACGGCGAACTGGTCGCCGTGCCAGTGCAGCACCGGCACGCCGTCGAGCGGCGCGAGCACGGAATCGCGGCCGGCGGCGGTGAGGGCGAGCGGCGCGTAGCCGATCTCCGTGCGGCCCGTGCCCGCCACCTCGGCGCCCAGCACGCGGGCGAGGAGCTGCGCGCCCAGGCACACGCCCAGCGTGGGGCCGCCGCCGCGCAGCCGCGCCGCCAGCGCCGCCGACTCGCCGGCGAGGAACGGGTACGCCTCCGTCTCGTAGACGCCGATGGGCCCGCCCAGCACCACGGCCAGATCGGCCGCGGCGACGTCGCCGGGATCGAGCGCGTCGATCCCCGCGTCGCGGTAGTCGATGCGGTAGCCGCGCCCGGCCAGCACCTCCTCCCACACTCCGAGGTTCTCGAAGGGCACGTGGCGGATGGCCAGGGCGCGGAGGGGCATGCGGCGGCTCCTGTCGGCGGGCGGGTGCCGCGGGGCCGCGGCGGTGCCGGGTGGGGGACGGTCCGATCCTAGGCCCGCGCCCGGCCCCTTCACTTGAATGCGGATTCAGGTTAGGTTGGGGGCACCACCCACGACAGCGGCTGCGGCCGCGGAACGGAGCTGCACAGATGACCGGAACCAGCAGGGTCGCCATCGTCACCGGATCCGCCCGGGGCATCGGCGCCGCCATCGCCGTCCGCCTCGCCGCCGACGGCATGGCGGTGGGCGTGCTCGACCTCGACGAGTCGGCCTGCGCGGGCACCGTCGACGCGATCACCGCCGCGGGCGGCACTGCGCTGGCCGTGGGCGCCGACGTCTCCTCCGAGGACGCCGCGGCCGCCGCCGTCGACCGCGTCGCCGCCGAGCTGGGCGCGCCCACGGTGCTCGTCAACAACGCGGGCATCATCCGCGACAACATGCTGTTCAAGATGACCGCCGCCGACTGGGACGCGGTGATGGGCGTGCACCTGCGCGGCGCCTTCCTCATGACCCGCGCGGTGCAGAAGCACATGGTGGAGGCCAAGTACGGCCGCGTCGTCAACATGTCGTCCACCTCGGCGCAGGGCAACCGCGGCCAGGTCAACTACTCGGCCGCCAAGGCCGGGCTGCAGGGCTTCACCAAGACGCTCGCCATCGAGCTGGGGCAGTTCGGGGTCACCGCCAACGCCATCGCCCCCGGCTTCATCGAGACCGACATGACGCACGCGACCGCCGAGCGCATGAAGGTGCCGTTCGAGGAGTTCGAGAAGGGCCTCGCCGCGCAGATCCCGGTGCGCCGCATCGGGCAGCCGGAGGACATCGCCAACGCCGCGTCGTTCTTCTGCAGCGAGGCGGCGGGCTTCGTCAGCGGCCAGGTGCTGTACGTCTCGGGCGGCCCCGAGGACTGAGCACACGCCGGCCCCGGCCCGGGGCGCGCACGCGGGCGCCGTCCTCACGCCAGGGCGGCCACCCGCTGCAGCACCTCGTCGGCGATCGCCTCGGGCCGCCCGGTGGCGTCCACGGTGACGGCCCGCTCGTCGGGCTCGGGCGGCTCGAGCGTGTCGAGCTGCGAATCGAGCATGTTCGCCTTCATGTAGTGGCCCTTGCGCGCCTGCAGCCGCCGGTGCAGCTCCTCGCGCGGCACATGCAGGTACACGAACACCACCGGCGCCGCACCGTCCTGCGGCACGGCCGCGCGGTCGCCGTCGCCGGCGAGCAGGTCGCGGTACGGCCGCCGCAGCGCCGAGCACGCCACCACGCCCGGCGTGCCCCCGCCCGAGCGCTCCACGATCCACGCGCGGATGCGGCGCAGCCACGGCCAGCGGTCCTCGTCGGTGAGCGGGTGGCCCGAGCCCATCTTCGCCACCGCCTCCGCCGAGTGCATCTCGTCGCCCTCGAGCATCGGGCGCCCCAGCCGCTCCGAGAGCAGGCGCGCCACGGTGCTCTTGCCCGAACCGGACACCCCCATCACCACGAGCGCGGGCGCGGGGGGGAGGGTGGACGAAGAGTGCGTCATAAACGGGGATCGTCCCATACCGGCGCCGGCCCGCGGAGGCGGCGCGGCCGGTCGGCGGGCGCACGCGGCGGAAAGGACGGCGACACGGCGATGGGCGGCACACCGTGAGCGACGCGCCGGCGGGCCGCCGGGGCATCCCCGCCGCGCTGTCGCTGGGCCTGGGCTCGGGCACGATGCTGCAGCCGCTGAACTCGTCGATGATCGCGGTCGCCGTCATCGCCATCGCGCACGAGTTCGGCACCTTCTCCGGCACCGCGTGGGTCATCTCCGGCATGTACATCGCCACGGCGGTGGTCTCGCCGGCGGCCGGGCGGCTGGGCGCGATCTTCGGGCCGCGGCGGATGTACCTGACGGGGCTGGGCATCATCGCGGGCGCGTCGGTGCTCGGCGCGCTCGCGCCCAGCCTCGCCTGGCTGATCGCCTCGCGCGTGCTGCTGGGTGTCGGCACCGCCACGCAGTACCCCACGGCCATGATGATCCTGCGCCGGGTGGCGGCCGAGCGCGGCGCGCAGACCCGCTCGGCGCTGGCGGTGCTCACGGTGTGCTCGCAGTCGATGGTGGCGCTGGGGCCCACGCTGGGCGGCCTGCTCACCGCGGGCTTCGGGTGGCAGGCCATCATGTGGGTCAACCTGCCGATGGCGGCGCTGACGTGCGCGTGGGTGCTGCGGGTGGCCCCGCCCGACGCGGCGCGCGACGCCCCGGGCGCGCGGGTGGTGCTGCGGCGGATGGACCTTCCCGGCACGGCGCTGTTCCTGACGCTCGTCACCACCACCATGCTGTTCCTGCTCTCGCTCGCCGCCGCGCCGCGCTGGTGGCTGCTGCCGGTGGCGCTCGCGTGCACCGGGGCGTTCGTGTGGCGCGAGCTGCGCGCGCCCGAGCCGTTCATCGACGTGCGCGCGATGCTGCGCAACCGGCCGCTCGCGATGACGCTGGGGCGCACCACCGTCACCTACATCGCCTTCTACCTCGTGTACTTCGGCCTGCCGCAGTGGCTGCAGGCCGGCCGCGGCATGAGCGCCGGCCAGGCCGGGCTGATCATGCTGCCGCTGGCGCTGATGAGCATCGGCGCCACCGTCACCGCCACCCGCATGCTCACCGTGCGGGGGCCGCAGCTGACCCTGTTCATCGGCACCGCCGGGCTGGTGCTGGGCGGCGCGCTGCTGGCCACCGTGGTCGACTCGGGCGTGAGCATCGTCGTGATCGTCGTGATCGCGCTGGTGCTGGGCGTGCCGAACTCGTTCAACAACATCAGCAACCAGAACATCGTCAACGCCGTCACCACCGTCGAGCGCGTGGGCGTGGCGCTGGGCATCTACCGCACGCTGCAGTACATCGCCGCCAACATCGCGTCGGTGATCATCGAGCTGTGCATGTCCGACGGCATCGACGACGCCGGCTTCCACCGGGTGGGCGCGGTGATGACCGGCCTTGGCGTGGCGCTGCTGGCGGGCGTGGTGTTCTCGCGGACGCTGCGGGAGCTGCGGCCCCGGCGGTGACAGGACCCGCGAGAGGACCCGCGGCAGGCCCCGCGACAGGCCCCGCGGCTGACCCCGTGACGGAACCCGCGACGGGCCGCCGCGGCGGGAAGTGGCACGCGGCGGGGGCGCGCCGGTAGTGTCCGGTGTGATCTGTGACGGGCGACACGAACCCGCCCGCGCGGCCGCGCGGGCAGGACAGAGGGAGAGCCGCATGACCACCGGACCTGACGCGCCAGGCCCCGACGACACCCCGTCCGGCGGAGGCGGCCCCTCGGGCGAGCCGCCCCGGTACGGGGGCGGGCAGTACGGGGGCACCCCGGGCGGCGAGCAGTACGGGGGCCCCGGCGGCTACGGAGCCGGCGGCGCAGGCGGAGGGTACGGCGCCGGCCAGTACGGCGGCGAGCAGTACGGCGCCGGCCAGTACGGGGGCACCCCGGGCGGCGAGCAGCCCGGTTACGGCGGCCAGTACGGCGCGGGCACGGGCGGCTACCAGGCCTATCCGTCGGGCGGGCCCGGCGACGGCGGCTACCAGCCGTACCCCGGCGGCTATCAGGCCTATCCCTCCGGCGGGATGGGCGAGCCGATGGGCGCGGGCCGGCCCGGCGACCTGCTGCCGCGGTTCGGGGCGCGCGTGATCGACGGCCTCATCATCGGGATCCCCTACGCCATCATCTCGTCGATCATCGCCTTCGCGTTCGGCGGCAGCGACCGCACCGTCGACACGCTCGCGGGCGGCGTCGGCTACTGGATCGTCTCGTCGATCGTGGCGATCATCTGGGCCGGCATCTGGGTGGCGTACTACGTGTGGTTCGAGACCACCAAGGGGCAGACGCTGGGCAAACAGCTGCTGCACCTGCGCGTGCAGGGGCCGTCGGGCGGCCTGCCCACCGTGAACGAATCGGTCCGGCGCAACGGGTACGTGGTGGCGGGCTCGGTGGGCATGCTGCTGTCGATCATCCCGTTCGTGGGGGTCATCCTCGACGCCCTCATCGGCATCGGCGTGCTGGTGTTCGTCATCGTCATCGCCGTGACCATCAGCAGCAGCCCCACCCGCCAGGGCAAGCACGACGAGATGGCGGGCGGCACCCGGGTGGTGCGCACGCAGTAGGCCGCCGCCCCGGCACACGAACCATTCCTGCAGCGTCGTCGGGGCGCACGTCGGCAGCCCCCGACGACATTCTCGGGCACGCAGCATTCTCGGGCCCGCAGCCGGCGGTCACCAGGATCAGCGTGGTCGAATCCCACGCCAGCGTGCCGTCGGATTCCGGTGCGTCGGTGGGGATCGTGTAGGCGGCCGCGTCCAGGCGTTCCACGGCGTCGCCGTGTGCCGGGGCGGCCCGTTCGGTGGACCTGTCCATGCCGCCGGGTACCCGGTGCGCTGCCGGTGATGCGCCGCCGCGCGGGGCCGCGCCCGGACGGAGCCGCGGCGGCGTCCATCGGTATGGTCTGGGGCGTGATCATGGTCAGTACGGATGGGTCGTGCCTGAAGAACCCGGGCGGTGCCATCGGCTGGGCATGGGTGGACCACCGCGGCGAGGCGCACTCGGGCGGCGCGCCCAGCGGCACCAACCAGATCGCCGAGCTCCGCGCCATCCTCGAGGCCGTCACCGCGCATCCGGGCGACGAGCCGCTCATGATCGAATCCGATTCGCAGTACGCCATCAAGTGCGCCACCGAGTGGCTGCCCGGCTGGAAGAAGCGCGGCTGGAAGACGGCCTCGGGCACCCCGGTGAAGAACGTCGACCTGGTGCGGGCCATCGACGCCGCCCTCGCGGCCCGTCCCGGCCCGGTGCGCTTCCGGTGGGTGCGCGGCCACGTGGGCAACGAGTTCAACGAGATGGCCGACTCCCTCGCCGGCAAGGCGGCGCGCGCGGCCCGCGACGGCAAGATCACCCCCACCCCGCCGCCGGTCATCGAGCCGCCGCTGTTCGCCACCGAGCCCGCGGAGTTCCCCGAGCCCCCGTTCCCCGAGCCGGCGTTCCCCGAGCCGGCGGCGCCGGCAGAGCCGTCCCTCACCGCCGACGATGCGGCCGCCGCGGCCGTCGCCGAGCCCTCGCCCGCGGCCGCCGCACGGCCTGCGCCCGAGCAGCCAGCGCTGTTCCCGGCCGGCGACGACGAGCTGACACTGTTCTGACGGCGACGACGCCGCCGCGGGCCCGCCCGCGGCCTACCCCGCAAGGAGCCCCCGTGAGCACCGGAGCCCCCGCCCGCCCCCGCCTGCGCCGCGCCGTCGCCGGTGTCACCGCGGCCGCGGCCGCCGCCGTGCTCGCGGGCTGCGGCTCGGGCGGCGGGGCCGCCCCCGAGGGCGAGGTGCGGCCGATCGGCTTCGGCACCTCCACGCGGGTCGACTTCTTCATCCCGCAGGGCTGGCGGATGGTCAACCAGAACGACCTGGCCACCTTCGCCCCCGACCAGGTGAGCGGGCAGAACGGCGTCACCTACGCGCTGCTCGACTCCTCCCGCATCCCCGACGCGCTGGTGTCGGCGGTGCCCGACGACGAGGCCGCCCGCACCGAATTCGCCGACGCCGCGCAGGCGGGCGCCGCGGTGACGGTGCAGTTCACCGAGCTCAACCCGTGCGAGTCGGTGCAGTCGATGCTGTCGCAGCAGCAGGACACCGTCGAGTTCGACTCGCGCGAGGAGCCCGACGACGGCATCGGCGACCACCGCGTGCTGGGCGAGACGACGCGGCAGGTGGACGGCACCGACTACCGCTACGTGCAGTACTACGCCAGCATCCCGCTCAGCTCGACGCACTGCGTGGGGCTGCTGCTGCAGTCCACCCTGCGGGCCCCCGACGACGCGGCCGTCGACGCCGCGCGCGACACCATCACCACCGTCGCCGAGCACTCCACCACCACCGAGGCCGCGCTGCCCGGCGACTGACGGCGCGCCGGGCGGTTCAGGCCCGGCCGGCGTGCGCGGTCAGGCCCAGCCGGCGATGAACCCCGCCACCAGCACCGCGGTGCCGCCGATCTCGCCGACGATGAGCGCCGTCATGAACGCGTGCGTGCCCCGCACCGGGTGGCGGAACTGGTTGTCGGTGTCGCGCAGCATGCCGTGCACGGTGTAGCTGGCGATCGCGCCCGCGAAGAAGGCGATCACCACCAGCGCCGCGGCCGCGTTGACGGCGGTGGGCCACGCGCTGAGCTCGACGAACGCCGCCAGCAGCAGGGTGGCGAACGAGTACATCAGCGCCGCCCGGTGGGCGATGTCGACGTAGGGGTGCGCGAGGTGCTGCTCGGACACGGCCATCTGCCGGTACTTCCACACGCCCAGCGCCAGCGCCCACAGGAAGATCAGCCCGGCGCACAGCAGCGTGATCCGGGTGTCGAGGCCGGGCGTGAATTCCTGGGCGGCGAGGACCTGCCCCGTCACAGCCTGCCCCGTCACGGCTGTCACGATCTGCCCCGCCCGCGCACGATCCGGTTGCGCTTGCGCAGCTGCCGGGCGCGCAGCCGGGTGTAGCCGTGGGCGCGCACCGGGCGGACGGGGCGCGTGAGCAGGCCGTCGGGCGGGGTGAGCTGGCCGGCCAGCTCCTCGTCGACGAGGATCGTGCCGGGCCGGGCCGCGCCGGTGAGCCGGGCGGCGATGTTGACGACGGCCCCGTACGCGTCGCCGTACCGGAGCAGCACGTCGCCGTAGGCGAGGCCGACGCGGATGCGGGGCAGCTCCTCGATGTCGGCCACCGCGTCCTGGAGCGCGACGGCGATGACGGCGGCCGTGTCGGCGTCGTCTGCCGAGAACATGACCTCGTCGCCCACCGTCTTGATGATGCGGCCGTGGTGTTCGGCGATCACCCGCGCCGAGACGGCCTCGAACCGGTCGAGCAGCGAGGCCAGCTCATCGATGTCGATGCGGCGGGTGAGGTGCGTGTAGCCCACCATGTCGGCGAAGCCGATGGCGAGCGGGTGGCTGTCGTCGCCGTCGCGGGTGCGCACCAGCATGTGCTCGGCGGTGGCCGCGACGTGCCGGCGCCACACGTGGTCCTGCAGGTCGCGGATCATCGGCAGCAGGGCGTCGGCGGTGCGGGTGACCAGGTCGGTGACGGTGGCGGCGTCGAAGGGCTCCTCGCCCAGGTCCGGCTCGCGGTTCTCGATGAGCGCGCGCAGCACGAAGTCGGTGACCAGCGAGACCTGCCACTCGGCGAGCCGCGACATGGCCTGGCCGGTGGCGCGGGCGATGGGCGCGATCACCTCGGTGGCCAGCACGCCCGACGCGTTGAGCCGCGCCAGCGTGCGCAGGGCCGAGAGGTCGGACTCGGTGTAGTTGACGGCGTCGGGCTCGGACGGGACGGCGAAGCCCATGGCCGTCCACAGCTCGGTGCAGCGTTCCACGGGCAGGCCGGCCAGCTCGGCGACCTCGTCGCGGGTGTACTTGCGCTCGCCGCCGAGCACCGAGCGCTCGATGGCGCTGCGGGTGGCGTCGACGACCTCGGGCGGGGAGAGGGTCTCGGCCGTGCGGACGCGCCGGCGCGCCTCGTCCTTCGACCGGTCGCGCGGCTGCTGCGCGGGGTCCCCTCGGCCGGGGCTGCTGTTCTCTGCCACTGCGGTGCCTTCGGACATGCGGGGATGGGGGGTGTGCGGGCGGCGTGGTCGCCGTCGCACAGATACTATCCGGCGGCCCCGGCGCTCCGGCCCGGGAGCGGCATCCGCGGACCGTCGACGCGGTGGCGGGCGGGCGTGGGGTGTCGGGGGCGGCGCCTATCATGGCCTGGACGTAGACAGCGCGGGTGCGCAGAGGGGAGTGGCGGGATCATGGCGACGCGATCGGCCTCGCTCACGGACGACGAGCTCGCCGCGCTCGGTGCGGCGCTCGACGAGGGGCGCAGGCCCACCGTGTACCTGCGCGAGCCGATTCCCAGCCTCGACGTGCCGGCGGGCGCGTCCGCCAAGGTGGTCGCGATCCGCGGGCGCACCGTCACCGTCAGGCCGCGCCGGGTGGACGACGAGCTGGCGTACGAGCCCCACGAGCTGCGCATGACCCGCACGGCGCCGCCGGAGCCGGTGCGCAAGGCGCCCAAGCGCACAGCCGCGCCGCGCAAGGCCGCCGGGGCGGGCGCGGGCGCCTC
>CAZDSL010000049.1:0-12042 GCA_964507655.1 uncultured Mycobacteriaceae bacterium
CGGGAGGAAGAGCTCGAGCAGGTGGACCGGGCCGTCCCGGCCGGTGGGGGAGGCGTGTCCCGCCGGCCGGGCGTCTCGGGGCGCGTGGGGCGGGCGTCTGCGGGTGCGCGGGCGCGGCGTGGGCCGGGCGTGTCCTGCCGCGCGGGCCGGGGTACGTCGTCGGCCGGCGCGAGCACCTACGCTGGCCCGAGAGGCTTCGGAGGTGTGCGGGCGATGCGTGGAGACGGTGACGGCTGGGCGTTCGGCCCCGACGGGCGGCGGCACTGGGGGCGCCACGGCGCGGCGGGGCTGCTGCTGCGGGCGCCGGGCGCCGACGGCGCGGCGCGCGTGCTGCTGCAGCACCGGGCGGCGTGGAGCCACGAGGGCGGCACGTGGTCGATCCCCGGCGGCGCCCGCGACAGCCACGAGGACGCCGTGTCCGCCGCGGTGCGCGAGGCCGGCGAGGAGTGCGGGCTCGACGGCGCGCGGATCGCCGTGCGCGGGGCGCTGCGCACCGCGGGCGACGACGCCACCTGGTCGTATACGACGGTCGTGGCCGACGCCGCCGAGGCCCTCGGCACCACCGCGAACCGCGAGAGCGTGGAGCTGGCGTGGGTGCCCGAGGCCGAGGTCGCGGCGCGCGAACTGCACCCGGCGTTCGCGCAGGCGTGGCCGGGCCTGCGCGCGGGGCCGCTGCGGCTGGTCGTCGACATGGCCAACCTGGTGGGCTCGCGTCCCGACGGCTGGTGGCGCGACCGGGCCGGGGCCGCCGACCGGATGCTCGACGCGCTGGCCGCGGGCCTGCCCCGCACCATGCCGCTCGACGGCGCGGGCGGATTCGGCTGGCTGACCCGGGTGGTCGCGGTGGTGGAGGGCAAGGCGCGCGCGGTGGCCGACCGCGACGGCATCGAGGTGGTGCGGGCCCCCGGCAGCGGGGACGACACCATCGCGCAGTGCGCCGCCGACCTCTGGGACGGGCCCACCGCGGTGGTCACGGCCGACAGGGGACTGCACGCGCGGCTGACCGACGACGTGGCCGTGATCCCGCCCGGGCGCGTGCTGAGCTGGCTGGGGGGCTGACCCCCGCCGCGTTCCTGACCCGCCCCGCCCCTGACCCGCCCCGCCCCTGACCCGCCCCGCCCCTGACCCGCCCCGCGTTTGGTTAACCCTTGGCTGTTTCGGCGGGGCGTTTTCTGCCACGGGTTAACCAAACGCAGTAGGGGGGCGGGGTCAGAGCGTGGGCATCTCGGCGGGGTCGGCGCCGGCCGCGAGCAGCGCGTCGCGAACCTCGCGCAGAAGCCGGCCCAGCCCCGGCTGCCGCAGGTGGCGGGAGCGCACGCGGATCCATCGCCACCCGGCGCTGTTCATGGCGTTGCCGCGGTCCACGTCTTTGTCCAGCTGCCTGCGCTCGGTGTGGCCGTCACCCTCGTAGTCGAGCAGCACCCGCCATTTCCGCCAGCCGAGGTCGATGTATCCGTGGAAGCCGAGCTCCGCGAACACCAGGTACAGCTGCGATTCGGGACGCGGGAATCCGGCGCGGACGAGGGCGAGCCGCAGCCGCGTCTCCTGCGGCGAGTCGGCGCCCTCGTCGGACAGGTCGATCACCTCGCGTGCGCGGGCGATGCCGTGTGCCCCGGGGTGGTCGGCGGCGTAGCGTGCAAGCTCGCGTTTGCGCAGCAGCTTCGTCCGGTAGAGCGCGTCCACCTTGATCACCGCCTCGTCCGTGGGCAGCCGCCGCGCGAGGTCGAAGGCCGTGCGCACGGGGGACGTCACCTGCATGTCGCGGACGGTGCGGATGTCGTCGGCTGCGAGCCTGTCGCGGTAGACGTCGACCTCGCCGAGGGAGCGCACCGAGTCGATGTGATTGCAGGCGGCCGGCTCGTCGTCGTCGATCCACTTCGCGCCCCATACCGCGGCGGCGGACCGGCCGGCCAGCACCGCCCGCCGGCGTCCGTCGCGGCCGTTGCGGGACCACAGCGCGACGGCGTGGGCCCTGCGCAGCGCCGTGAGCCGGACTTCGCGCGCGAGATAGATGTCCGGCAGTATCCGCCTGCATTTGTGACGGACGAAATACCGGTTGGTCAGCCCCTTCGCCACCGCTTCCGACGCGCGGAACGGTTCCTCCCCCACCATGTGCCCAGCGTTGCACGCATCGCGCCCGCCGCCTACCCCGCGCGCGGGCGCCTGTGGATAACTCCGCCTGCCACCCCGCCCGCCCTGGAGCGTTGGGTTAACCCTTGGCAGAAAACGCCCCGCCGAAACAGCCAAGGGTTAACCCAACGCAGGCGGGGCGGGACGGCGCGGGGCGGGACGGCGCGGGTCGGGACGGGCCCGCAGGGTTCAGCCGAGCCCCCGCAGGAAGTCCGCGAGCAGCCGGTTCACCTCGCCGGCGGCCTCCATCTGCACGAAGTGCCCCGCGCCGGGCAGCACGTGCTGCGCCACCAGCCCCGGCACGCCCTCGCGCATCTTGTCCAGGCACTGCGCGCCGAGCATCGTCAGCACCGGGTCCTCCGCGCCGGCGATGAAGGCGGTGGGCGCCTCCACGCGCGCCTCGGCGTACGGCGCGTTCTGCTCCCACGCGAGGTCTTGCGCCCGGTACCAGTTCAGCCCGCCGGTGAACCCGGACGCGGTGAACTCGGCGACGTAGTGGTCGAACTCGGCCTCGCTCAGCCACGGCCACGGCAGCGCGGGCGGCTCGGGCAGCGCCTCGATGTAGCCGGTGGTGGAGCCGTCCTCTCCGGTGGTGGGCCGCCGCCAGCACGCGTAGTAGTCGCCGTCCCCGGAGAGCGCGTACAGGATGCGGCGCAGGAATTCGGCGGGCCGCGCGTCCAGCTCGGCGTCGGCGACCCCGGGCTCCTGGAAGTAGTGCTGGTGGAAGAAGTGCTGCTGCGCGAGCATGGCGAACGCCCGCGACGGCGCGATGGGCGAGCGGGGCAGCCGCGGCACGCTGAGCTGCGCCAGCCCGGCCACCCGCTGCGGCAGCCACAGCGGCAGGTCCCACACCAGGGCCGCGCCGAAGTCGTGGCCGGAGAACACCGCGCGGTCGATGCCCAGCGTGTCGAGCACGGCGGCGATGTCGGCGACGGTGGTGCGCCGGTCGTAGGCGGCCACCTCGGCCGGGTGCAGCGAGCCGCCGTATCCGCGCATGTCGAGGGCCACGGCGCGGCGTCCCTCGGCGGCCAGCGCGGGCAGCTGCTCGCGCCAGCTGAACCACGAGCCGGGGAAGC
Source organism: uncultured Mycobacteriaceae bacterium (assembly GCA_964507655.1). Lineage (GTDB taxonomy): Bacteria > Actinomycetota > Actinomycetes > Mycobacteriales > Mycobacteriaceae > Tomitella. The sequence goes on from CAZDSL010000049.1 coordinate 3,207, forward strand.
CGTGGCAGAACACGACGGGGGTGAGGCCGTGGTCGTCGACGGGGATCTCGACCGCGTGCAGCGTGCCGCCGTCGACGGGGATGCTGCGGTGGACGGCGCCGTGCCGGGAGGTCCACTCGGCCCCGGCGGGCGACCCGGCCCCCACGGGCGACCCGGCCCCGGCCCGGCTCACGCGAGCGCCGATCGCAGCGCCCGGGCGGCGGCCTCGGGGTCGTCGGCGCCGGTGATGGCGCGCACCACGACGACGCGCGAGGCCCCGGCGGCGCGCACCTCGGCGATGCGCTCGGCGTCGATGCCGCCGATCGCGAACCAGGGTTTGGGCGGGTCCTCCTCGGCGGCGGCACGCACCAGGCCGAGCCCCGGGGCCTCGCGGCCGGGCTTGGTGGGCGTGGGCCAGCAGGGGCCGACGCAGAAGTAGTCGACGTCGGCGGCCCCCGCGGCCGCCGCGGCCTGCGCCTCGTCGTGCGTGGAGCGGCCGATCACCATGCGCTCGCCCACGATGCGGCGGGCGTGCGGCACGGGCAGGTCGTCCTGGCCGAGGTGCAGCACGTCGGCGGCCGCGGCGGCGGCGATGTCGGCGCGGTCGTTGACGGCGAGCAGCGCACCGTGCCGCCGGGTGGCGGCCCGCAGCACGGCCAGGGCGGCGAGCTCCTGGCGGGCCTCGAGCGGGCCGTGCTCGCGTTCGCCCGCGGAGCCCTTGTCGCGCAGCTGGATCACGTCGACCCCGCCGCGGAGGGCCGCCTCGGCGAACTCGTCCAGGTCGCCGGTGGTGCGGCGGGCATCCGTGCACAGGTACAGGCGCGCGTCGGCGAGCCGTTCGCGCACCGCGCGGGCCGCCGTGGTGGATGTCGGAGCGGGCGCTGGCGTCATGGCTCCGACCGTAGCGGTTACGGTGGTGGAACACACGGGAGTCCCGGGGAGCGCGGGGCTGAGAAAGGGCACGCCCGCCCTGACCGTCGGACCTGATCCGGATCATGCCGGCGCGGGAAGGTGGATCTCACGATGGAATCGGCACGCGGTGCGCTCGACGTGGTGGGCGCGGGCGTCATCGGCTCGGCGATCGCGTGGCGGGCGGCGCGGGCCGGCCACCGGGTGCGCCTGTGCGACCCGCTCCTGGCCGCCGGCGCCGCGCAGACGGGCGCCTCGTGGGCGGCGGGCGGCATGCTCGCCCCGTTCAGCGAGGGGCGCCCGGGGGAGGATGCCGTCGCCGCGCTGGGCGAGGCATCGCTGCGCCGCTGGCCCGCCTTCGCCGACGACCTGCGCGAGGCCACGGGCGTGGATGTCACTGCCGGCCGCGGCACGCTGATGGTGGCGGCCGACGGCGCCGATGCCGACGAGATCCGCGCCGTCGCCGGCTGGCTGGGCGGGCGCGGGGCGCCGGAGGGGCTCTCCCGCGCCGCGGTGCGTGAACGCCACCCCGCCCTGGCGAAGAATCTGCGCGGCGGCCTGTGGCTGCCCGGCGAGCGGGCCGTGGACAACCGCGCCCTGCTCACGGCCCTGCGCACGGCGGCGGTGCGCGCGGGGGTGCGCGTCGTGCCCGAACGGTATGCGCCCGGTGCCGCGCGGCGCGTCGTGGTGACCGCCGGCGCGGCCGCGCCGGGGCTGTTGCCCGGGCTGCCGGTGCGGGCCGTCAAGGGCGAGATCCTGCGGCTGCGCCGCCCGGCGGGGGTGCCGGCCCCGCCGGAGTGCACCGTGCGCGCGGGGGTGCACGGGCGGCACGTCTACCTGGTGCCGCGCGCCGACGGGCTCGTGGTGGGCGCGACGATGTACGAGCACGGCGACGATCGCGACGTGACGGTGGGCGGGCTGCGCGACCTGCTCGCCGACGCCCAGGCCGTCCTGCCGTCGATCGCCGAGTACACGCTGGCCGACGCGATGGCGGGCCTGCGCCCCATGACCCCCGACAACCTGCCCGCCCTCGGCCCCGTCGCGCGCGGCGCGCTGCCCGCGGGGACGTTCCCGCCGGGCGCGGAGGTGTTCGCCGCCACCGGCCACGGGCGCAACGGCGTGCTGCTCGCGCCCGTCACCGCCGACGCGGTGCTCGCCGCGCTCGAGGGCCGGGCGCTGCCCGAGGTGGAGGGGCTCGGGCCGGAGCGGTTCGGGTGAGCCCCGCGGTGCCGGCAGTGCCCGCGATGACGATGGAGGAGGAGACGATGGAGATCACGGTCAACGGCGACGCGCACACCGTGACGCCGCCGTGCACGGTCGAGGAGCTGCTCGCCCGCCTCGGCCTGCCCTGCGCGGGCGTGGCGGTGGCGGTGGACGGGTTGGTGCTGCCGCGCTCGCAGTGGGGCGCGCCGGTGGCCGACGGCGCCGTGTTCGAGGTGCTCACGGCGGTGCAGGGTGGCTAGCGCCGCGGCGGACGACCCGCTGGTGATCGCCGGCCGCGCGTTCGGTTCGCGGCTGATCATGGGCACCGGCGGGGCGGCGAACCTCGCGCTGCTGGAGCAGGCGCTCACGGCGTCGGGCACCGAGCTGACGACGGTGGCGATGCGGCGGGTCGACGCCGCCGCGGGCACCGGCGTGCTCGACCTGCTGCGGCGCCTCGGCATCGGGCTGCTGCCGAACACGGCGGGCTGCCGCGGCGCCGACGAGGCGGTGCTCACCGCGCGCCTGGCCCGCGAGGCGCTGGGCACCGACTGGGTCAAGCTGGAGGTGATCGCCGACGAGCGGACGCTGCTGCCGGACGCGCTCGAGCTCGTCGCCGCGGCCGAGACGCTGGTGGACGACGGCTTCGTCGTCCTGCCCTACACCAACGACGACCCGGTGCTGGCCCGCCGCCTGGAGGACGCCGGCTGCGCGGCCGTGATGCCGCTCGGCGCGCCCATCGGCACGGGCCTGGGCGTGTGCAACCCGCACAACATCGAGATGATCGTCGCGCAGGCGGGGGTGCCGGTGGTGCTGGACGCGGGCATCGGCACGGCCAGCGACGCCGCCCTGGCCATGGAGCTGGGCTGCGACGCGGTGCTGCTGGCCACGGCCGTCCGGCGCGGGCGGACCCCGCACTGCGCGGCCCGGAGGGCCCCATGCTGCGCGGCCCGGCGGGCCGCGTGCCGCCCGGCGCTGCGCGGGGCGGGGGTGTTCGTGCATGCTTGAGCCCATGATCGAAGTCCGAGGACTGACGAAACGCTTCGGCTCCACCCTCGCCGTCGACGACCTCACCTTCACCGTCAAGCCCGGCATCGTCACGGGCTTCCTGGGTCCGAACGGCGCCGGGAAGTCGACGACGATGCGCATGATCCTGGGCCTCGACCGCCCCACCGCCGGCACCGCCACGGTCAAGGGCGTGCCCTACGCGCAGCTGCCGCAGCCTCTGCGCACGGTGGGGTCGCTGCTCGACGCCAAGTGGGTGCACCCCAACCGCTCGGCCCGCAACCATCTCCGGTGGATGGCGGCCTCCAACGACCTGCCGGTCTCCCGCGTCGACGAGGTCCTCGGGCTCGTGGGCCTCGGTGAGGTGGCCGACAAGAAGGCCGGCGGCTTCTCGCTGGGCATGTCGCAGCGCCTCGGCCTGGCCGCGGCCCTGCTGGGCGACCCGGAGGTGCTGCTGTTCGACGAGCCCGTCAACGGCCTCGACCCCGAGGGCATCGTGTGGATCCGCACCTTCATGCAGCACCTGGCGTCCGAGGGTCGCACGGTGCTGGTGTCGAGCCACCTGCTCTCGGAGATGGCGCTCACCGCGCAGCACCTCGTGGTGATCGGCCGCGGCAAGCTCATCTCCGACTCGTCGGTGCAGGAGTTCGTCGACTTCGCCACCGACACCACCGTGCGCGTGCGCGGCCCGCAGCTCGAGGCCATCGAGGCGTGCCTGCGCGAGGCGGGGCTCGCCGTGCGGGTCCAGCCCGCCGACACGATCCATCCGGCCTCCCTGGTGGTCTCCGGCGCCACCACCGACCAGGTGGGCGACCTGCTCGCCGCCCGGTCGCTGGCGCTGCACGAGCTGGCCGGTCAGAGCGGCTCGCTCGAGGAGGCGTTCATGAAGCTCACCGGCGACCAGGTCGAATACCACGGCGCCGACGCCGACGCGATGCTCGGGCACGCGGGCGCCGGCCACGCGGCAGAAGGGGAGGTGCGGTGATGGGAGTCGTCGCCGCCGAACGCATCAAGCTCACGTCCACCCGTTCGCCGTGGTGGTGCTCGGCGCTCGTCATCGTGCTGGGCCTGGGCATCGCGGCCGTCATGGCCGCCGTCTCGCACAACGTCGAGGCCACCACCGGCTCCGACCCGTTCATCCTCTCGCCCAGCAGCGCCACCGGCGGGGTGACGGGCTTCGGCGTCATGATCGTCATGATCATGGCGGCGCTGGCCGTCACCACCGAATACCGGTTCGGCGTCATCCGCACCACCTTCCAGGCGGTGCCCGACCGCACCCGGGTGGTGGCGGTCAAGGCCGCGGTGGTGGCCGTGGTGGGCGCGGTGGTCGTAGCGATCGCCGTGTTCGGGGCGTTCTTCCTGGCCAAGGGTCTCGCGGCCGACGGCCCCACGGTGCAGCTGCAGCTCGACTCCGACGCCTGGCGCGTGCTGTACGGCACCGTGATCTACGCGGCGCTGGCGGCCGTGCTCGCGGTGGCGGTGGGCGCGCTGATCCGGCAGTCGGCGGCGGCGATCGCGCTGCTGGTGCTGTGGCCGCTCGTCATCGAGCAGCTGTTCTTCCTGTTCGGGAACGTCGGCAAGAACATCTACGTGTGGCTGCCGTTCGCCAACGCCAACCACTTCCTCGACGTGCACGGCGGCACCGCGGCCGATTTCCACTGGGGGCCGTGGGGCGGGCTCGTGTACTTCGTCGTGTTCACCGCCATCGTCACCGCGGTGTCACTGGTGGTGGTCAACAAGCGGGACGCGTGAGCGCCCCGCGCGTCGCTTAGGGTTGTCGCCGTGAGCGCGCAGACGCAGGGCACGGCGGGTCCCGACGGCGAGCAGGGGCAGGGCGACGGGATTCCGGGCGCGCCCGACGCGGCCGCCCGCCTCGGTGCGGCGCTGGCCGGGGTGCAGCGCGGGGCGCGCCGCCTCGACCGTTCGCCCCGGGTCGTCGAGCTCGTGCGGCGGGCGCGGCGGGCGCTTCCTGGCGATCATGGCTTCGGTGACCCGCTCTCCGTGGCCGGCGACGGCGGTGCGCGCGCCGTCGCCCGGGCCGCCGACCGCGCCTTCCCCGACGCGCACGGCGCCGCGAAGGAGGCGGGACTCGCCGCGCTGCAGGTGTGGCAGGCGGTGCGCGAATGGTCGGGGCGCGGCGAGGGGGACGCCGAGGTGACGCTGGTGTTCACCGACCTCGTCGCGTTCTCGTCGTGGGCGCTCGACGCCGGTGACGAGGCCACGCTGCGCCTGCTGCGCGCCGTGTCCACGGCCGTCGAGCCGGCGATCGTCGCCCGCGGCGGCCGCGTCGTCAAGCGGATGGGCGACGGGCTGCTCGCCGACTTCCGCTCGCCGGTGCGCGCCGTCGAGGCGATGATGGCGGCCCGCGCGGCGCTGTCGACGGTGCAGGTGGACGGCTACCGTCCCGTGATGCGCGTGGGCATCCACAGCGGGCATCCGCGCCGGATCGGCGACGATTGGCTCGGCGTCGACGTCAACATCGCCGCCCGCATGATGGAGGCCGGCCGGGACGGCAACGTGGTCGTCTCCGAGGCGGTGGCCGCGAAGCTCGACACGCGCTGGCTGCTCGACAACGGGCTGCGGCTCAAGGAGCACCGCCGGTTCTTCCTGGGCAAGGTGCGCGGGGTGCCCGACGACCTCAAGATGTACCAGCTGGTCGACGCCGGCTGAGCGGGCCGCCTGCCGCATCCGTGCCCCCGCGCCCCCCTGTTTCACGCCCCGCTCGGCCACCCGTTTCGCGCCCCCGCGCGACCCCCTTTTCACGCCCGAAGTCCCCACTCCCGGCCCGTAGCTGCGGGCCGGGAGTGGGGACTTCGCACCGGCGGGCGGATCCGCGCCCGAAGTTCCGGCGCGGATCTGTCGACGGTCACATCACCAGGCACAGGCTCCCGAGGTTGACGCCGTTGCCGACCATGATCCACTTCGATTGGTGCTGGTGGTACCACGAGTCGGCCTGCACCACGTACATGCCGGGCCCCTGGTCCGGGGTCCAGTCGACGGTGGCGGTGCCCGGCCCGGTCGTCGAGTCGTGGCCGAGGTACTCCCAGCCGCCGCCGACCTTGTACACCGAGAAGTCGACGTCTCCGGTGCTGCCGGTCTGGACGGTGACGCCGTAGGTGCAGCTGGTGCCGTATTGAGTGTTCGGGCCGAAGCTCAGGCCCTGGGCGACGGCCAGCCCGTTGAGCGGTGTCGCGGATGCCGCCGGGGCGGCGAGCAGGGCGACGGCCGCGGCGCACGCGGCCCCTCCGGTGAGCGCCGCGGCGACCCGCGGTACCCGGGTGGTGAATGCCCTCATGGTGATCCCCTCGTTCCTCCTTCGGCCGCCCAGGCGGGCGCGCACGGGGGGCAGGATAGGACGGCCGGTATCCGCGAATGGGGGGAGCGTCCGGTGGGTCGAGGGTGTGCTCGGCTGCGCCAGTACCGTGCGTGACGTGCGTTCCCTCCACGTCCGTGTGCACTTGGTTCTTGCGCTGACCGGATAATTCTAGCACTAGAAAATAACCGGTGGAACACCCGTGGCCGGCATCGGACCGGTGGTGGTCCGGAGCGGGGAGGGCACCCGGTGAGGGTGGGGAGTGCGGCCGCCGCCCGCGTCCGGAGGCGGAGCGCGGTCGGCCGCCTGCCGGTGTCGCATCACCAGGCACACGCTGCCCGGGCTGATGCCGTGCCGACGATCACCGTGACGCTCGCGTTGCTGCGTTTGCCGCCGACCTCCCTCAGCCCTCCTCCCCGCCCAGCCGCCACAGCGGGGAGACCGGCCCGTGCCCCGCGCCCAGGGGATAGGCGGCCCGCAGGCAGCGCGTCACCCAGTCCTTGCCGTGCGCCACCGCGTCGGGCACCGACGCCCCGGCCGCCAGCGCGCACGCGATCGCCGCGGCCAGGGTGTCGCCCCCGCCGTGGTCGTCGCCGGTGGGCACGCGCGGCGCGGTGAGCGTGATCCACTCGGTGCCGTCGTGCAGCAGGTCGGTGCTCTCCGGGCTCGGCGCGCCGTCCGGGCCCGGCAGGTGCCCGCCCGTCACCATCGCCCAGCGCGCGCCCAGGTCCACCAGCGCCCGCGCGGCCTCCCTCTGGGTCGCCTCGTCCACCACCTCGACGCCGGTGAGCAGCCGCACCTCGTGCAGGTTGGGGGTGACCACGTCGGCCATCGGCACCAGCACGTCGCGCAGCGCGGCCAGCGCCGAGGGCTCGAGCAGCGCGTCACCGTGCATCGACGCGCACACCGGGTCCACCACCAGCGGGACCGCGCCGTCCCGGCAGATCCGCTCCTCGCGGCAGGCCGCGGCGACGGCCTCGATGATCGGCGCCGTGGCCACCATCCCCGTCTTGGCCGCCTGCACCCCGATGTCGCGGGCGACGCTGCGGATCTGCGCGGCGACGATCTCCGGCGGCACGGGATGCACCCCCGTCACGCCCAGCGTGTTCTGCACCGTCACCGCCGCCACCGCCACGCAGCCGTGCACCCCCGACATCGCCATGGTGCGCAGGTCGGCCTGGATGCCGGCGCCGCCGCCCGAGTCGGAGCCGGCGATCGTCAGCGCGCGCAGCGGGGTGCGCCCGGGCGCGGGCGGCGGCAGCAGGGACCGGCCGGGCGGCGGGGTCACGCCCCGGGCTCCGCGCCGGCCTCGGCCAGCGGCAGGTACACCCGCGAGCCGTGGTCGGCGAACTCGGCCGCCTTGTCCGCCATGCCCTCGGCGATGGCCCGGTCGATGTCGGCCTGCGTCTGCAGCCCGTGCTCGGCGGCGTACTCGCGCACGTCGGCCGAGATGCGCATCGAGCAGAACTTGGGCCCGCACATCGAGCAGAAGTGCGCGGTCTTCGCGGGCTCGGCGGGCAGCGTCTCGTCGTGGAACGCGCGGGCGGTGTCCGGGTCGAGCGAGAGGTTGAACTGGTCGACCCAGCGGAACTCGAAGCGGGCCTTCGACAGCGCATCGTCCCGCTCCTGCGCCCGCGGGTGCCCCTTGGCCAGGTCCGCGGAGTGCGCGGCGATCTTGTACGTGATCACGCCGGTCTTCACGTCGTCGCGGTCGGGCAGGCCCAGGTGCTCCTTGGGGGTGACGTAGCAGAGCATCGCGGTGCCGGCCTGCGCGATCATCGCCGCCCCGATCGCCGAGGTGATGTGGTCGTAGGCGGGCGCGATGTCGGTGGCCAGCGGGCCGAGCGTGTAGAAGGGGGCGCCGTCGCACAGCTCCTCCTCGAGCCGCACGTTCTCGGCGATCTTGTGCATGGGCACGTGGCCGGGGCCCTCGATCATCACCTGCACTCCCTTGGCGCGGGCGATCGCGGTGAGCTCGCCCAGCGTGCGCAGCTCGGCGAACTGGGCCTCGTCGTTGGCGTCCGCGATCGAGCCGGGGCGCAGCCCGTCGCCCAGCGAAAACGTCACGTCGTAGGCGCGCAGGATGTCGCACAGCTCGGCGAAGTGCGTGTACAGGAACGATTCGGCGTGGTGCGCCAGGCACCAGGCCGCCATGATCGAGCCCCCGCGCGAGACGATGCCCGTCACCCGCTGCGCCGTGAGCGGCACGTAGCGCAGCAGCACCCCGGCGTGCACCGTCATGTAATCGACGCCCTGCTCGCACTGCTCGATCACCGTGTCGCGGTAGAGCTCCCAGGTCAGCCGGGCCGGGTCGCCGCCCACCTTCTCCAGCGCCTGATAGATCGGGACGGTGCCGACGGGCACGGGGGAGTTGCGCAGGATCCACTCGCGGGTGGTGTGGATGTCCTTGCCCGTGGACAGGTCCATGAT
>CAZDSL010000050.1:0-11995 GCA_964507655.1 uncultured Mycobacteriaceae bacterium
GTCAGTGCTCGTCGGTGGCGAACAGGCGCAGATGCGCCCGGCCGCGCACGGCACCGATCGCGTCGATGACGCCCTCGAGGGTGGCGCGCACGCTGCGCCGCCGCGCCACCACCGACTCGTCGCCCGCCTCGAGCAGCCCGCACTCGGCGATGTACCCGTGGCCGCCGTCGAGCATCGCCTTGCCCACGGACGATTCGCCCATGATCAGCTGGCGCTCGAGCGCCGTGCGCCCGTAGCGCAGCGCCTTCGTGATGATCTCCTGCTTCTCGGGCGCGTCGCCGGGCGCGAGCCCCGCGACGACGGTGGCGACGATCCACCGGGCCTCGATGAACGGCAGCAGCGTGGCGTGCGCGACGAGCGGCCGGAAACCGTCGAGCAGGACGCCCACGGGATCCCCCTCGCCCTCGATGGTGGTGGCCCAGCCGGGATCGTAGGGCGTCAGCACCGCGTCGACCGCGTCGCGGAACTCCTCCGCGGACGGCAGGAAGAAGGTCGACTGCAGCATGGCGCGCAGCGACTCGACCTCCGCCCGGAACACCGCGGTGCGCGTGCCCGGCCCGGCGGTGGCGGCGCGCACCAGGGCCACCTCGGCCACCGCCTTCTCCACGAAGTAGTGGACGATCGTGTTGCGGTAGTAGCCGGCCACCAGGTCCTGGCCGCGCCCGATGCCGGTCAGCTCCACCGAGGCCTCGGTGGTGCGCCGCAGCACGCCGGTGCGCACGGCGTTGGCGAACAGCGTCTCACCGGCCTCCGTGTCGCCGGTCGTCAACACGTCCTCCAGGCGCACGCCGCGCGACTTCAGCCAGCGCACCAGCTCGAGCATCGCCACGTCGATCTCGGCGCGCGAGAGCGACCGGGGCTGGGTGCCCAGCAGCACCAGGCACAGCAGCGAGGCCAGCGTGACGGGCACGCAGGCGTTGGCGCGGCGGGCCACCTCCACCGACACCCGCTGGAGCACCTCCGGGGTGGGCGCGGGGGCCGTGCCCTCCAGCACCACCGGCTCGGCGAAGTCGAGGTAGATGTTGCCCATCGGCGCGCGCAGCCGGCGCAGGTAGTCGAGGAACCAGCCCAGGTTCTCCGCCTCCTTGGGCCGGCCGGCCTCCTCGAGCGCGTAGTCGGCCGTCTCGCCGATCAGGTCGTAGCTGATCGAGACGGGGATGAAGTGCAGGTCTTCGGTGCCGGTGTTGTGGGCGGCGTCGATCGTGTACTTGAGCAGCCCGTAGCGCGGGCGCCCGAGCGTGCCGTTGCGCGACCGGGTTCCCTCGAACGCCCAGCTCAGCGGGAACCGCTTGGCCATGAGGAACCCCAGGTACTGGCGCAGGGCCAGCTTGTAGACGGGGTCGTCGCCGAACTTGCGCCGGATGAAGACCGTCCCCGCCCGGCGCCCCGCGTAGCCCACACCGGCGAACGCCATGTTGACGCCGCCGATCGAGTGCGGCGCCGGGAAGTCGTTGTCGTACATCACCGACAGCAGAGCGATCGCGTCGATGTGCGACTTGTGCGTCCACAGCAGTGCGGACGGGTTGTCGCGCATCAGTTCGCGGGCCCGCTCCACGTTGGCCGGATCGGTGACCACGCGGCGGTAGCCGAGCGAGGTGATCCAGCGGGTCAGCGTGCCCATCCAGTCGATGAAGAAGGTGGTGGGCGTGGCCACCAGCTCCTCGAGGTGGGTGCGGGCCTCGGCGCGCACGTCCTCGGGGGAACGGTCCAGCGCCTCGGCGGCCGCGGCGACGGCGGCCCGGTAGCCGGCGCGCGCCTCCACCCCGGGGATGACGAACCGGGGCACCTTGTACCGCCGGCCGCGCAGCCCGCGTTCCTCCACGTCCAGCGTGATCTCGGCCTGCCGCACGATGAAGTCGGCGAACGGCTCGGCGTCCGCCCCGTCGCAGGAACGCTCCGCGGCGTGCCTGTGGCGCAGGTCGGCGACGCTCGCGCCGCGGCCCACCACGACGAGGTGGCGGGAGGCGTCGTCGCGCCGCAGCATCGTGGCGATCCGGTTGCGCGGGCGGGCGGGGTCGCCCAGCACCAGGTCGCGCACCCGGGGGCGGGAGTCGTCGGTGTCGCGCTGCGGCACCCAGACGCGGCGGACCGGCACCATCCGGGTGTGCTCGCCGGCGGTCTCCAACGCGGCGGCGAGCTCGGCGGAATCGGGCCGGCCGGTGCCGGCGAGGGCCACGCGGATGCAGCGGGTGGAGGGGGCGGCGCCGGCCGGATGGTGCACGCGCACCCACTCGCGCAGCGTCGCCAGCTCGCGGTCGTCCGCGGCGTCGCACAGGAACAGGGTCGGGGTGTCAGACATCATCGGACGGCCACTCCGCGAGCGTGTCGAGGTACATCTGCCGCACCTGCGCGATGCGGTCGTCGAGTTCGTCCAGCGTCCAGTCGGCGGTGGGCACCGGCGGCAGCACGGCGACGTCGACGGTGCCGGGGTTGATCGTCATGGCGTCGCGCGCGCCGAGGACCTCGGCGTTGCGCAGGACGATCGGCACCACCGGGATGCCGGCGTGCATCGCGATGCGGAACGCGCCCTTCTTGAACGGGCCCACCTCGCGGGTGTCCAGGCGGGTGCCCTCGGGGGCGATGAGCACCGACAGCCCCTTGTCCGCCATCTCCTGGATGGGCTGCAGCGCCTCGACGGCGGCCTTGGTGTTGTCGCGCTCGACGAAGGCGACGTCGGCGAAGCGGCCGAACGCGCCGATCATCGGGTCGTTGCGGAGCTCGGCCTTGGCCACCGAGGTGAAGTCGTGCCCGATCAGCGACACGGCGATGAACGGGTCGAACCCGTTGCGGTGGTTGAACAGGAACACCGCGGGGCGCGCCGCGTGCAGGTTCTCCCGCCCCACCACGTTGAGCCGGACGCCGTTGATGCGCAGCATGAGCGGCGCCCAGGTGGCGGTGATGAAGTTGATCGCGCTGCGCCTGTTGCGCTCGAACAGCCCCTTCGCGGCGCCGAGCCCGGCGATGGGCAGGAACGTGCCGAATCCGGCGAGCGTGCGCAGCGGCGAGCCCGCTCCGCGGCTCGACAGGCGGGTCACCGGCCAGCCGCGCTTGCCGGCCACCTTGGCCATGGTCTCGCCCGGGTTGGTGGGCCGCGGCTTGCCGACGAGGTACATCAGCGCCACGTCCTCGTCGCCGTCGGCGTAGAAGTAGCTCTGCGCCAGGTCCACGCCGTGCTCGGCGGCGAAGTCCTGCGCGGCGTAGGCCTTGGTGTCGCCCCAGATGACGGGCGTGGCGACGTGGCCGGTGAGCACGCCGTCCTCGGACTCGAACCGGTTGCACACCACGTGTTCGATGCCGAGCGCGTCGGCCACCGGCTGCACCTGGAAGGTGGTGGCCGACGAGATGAGCACCACGGTGTGCCCGCGCTCCTGGTGCGCGCGCACGATCTCGCGCATCTCGGGGTAGATGCGGTCGGCCACCTTCTTGGTGAACAGCCGCAGGGCCATCTCCTCGAGGTCTTCGCGGGCGCGCCCCTCCCACGTGCGCGCGCCCAGGTCGAGCAGCTCGGCGAACGTCTCGGGGTTCAGCCCGCCGCCGCCCACCATCACGCCGAGCGTGCGCAGCACCTCGGCCGGTCCGAACTCGCCCTTCCGCATCTGCTCCTCGGTGAGGTAGCGGGCGGTGTATCCGGCCACGAGGGTGCCGTCGAGGTCGAAGAACGCCCCCACGGCGGGGCCTTCGGGGGCCGCGGCGATCTCCGCCACGGTGCCGGGCAGTCGCAGGTCCTTGGCCGCCATCTACTTGTCCCTCCCGGTGCCGGTGCCCTGCGCCCCGGCGTCGTGTGCTGCGGTGGTGCCGGCGTCCGCGGACGGTGCGGCGGTGGTGCGCGCGCCGGCGCGGCGGTCGGCGCCCTTGCGCGGCGGGGTGCCCTTGCGCGGCGGGGTGCTCTTGCGCGCGGGCTTCTTGCCGCCCGGGGTGCGCTGCTCGACGGCGTCGGCGGGGGCGAGCGCGAGGATCTCGCCGAATCCGGCCTCGAGCGCCTCGGACAGCGCCGCGGGGTCGGTGAAGGCGGCGGTGTCGTAGTTGATGCCGAGGTAGCACCGGCCGCCGAACGAGACCATCGTCGCCATCATGGCCACCCCCGGCAGCGGGCCGATGGGCACGCTGCGGGTGATGCGCGCGCCGGCGATGTAGCGGTCGGAGACCTTGCCGGGCACGTTGCTGGCCTGCAGGTCGATGCCGAGGCTGCCGGTGCCGTTGCCGGCGAGGAGCTGCTGCGGCAGCCACGACAGCACAGGGGCGAGCAGGGCGGCCGGGTCGATCGACGACTGCGAGCGCGCGTGCAGCACCTGCGCGCGCACCTTCTTCATCCGCCGTGCCGGGTCGGTGTCCGACACCGGCAGCGGCAGCGTGATGGCCGACCACCGGTTGCCCGCGGAGGTGTCGCCGCCGGGCCGCGCGTTGACCGGCATCGCGAGGTTGAGCGAGTCGACCGGCACGCCGAGGCGCTCGTGGTAGATGCGCATCGCGCCGGCGATGCCGGCCAGGTAGGCGTCGTTGACGGAGCACTCCAGGGACTTCGCGGCCGCGCGGATCCGGGCGAGCGGGAAGTCGAGCGTCTCGAAGCGGTGGTCCAGGCCGCGGCTGCGCAGCAGCGGCGACGGCGCGGCGGCGGCGCCCTCGGCCAGCCTGCGCAGCTCGTCCACGGTGCGGGCGACGGCGCCGAGGGCCCCGCGCGGGTCGGTGACGGCGCCGCCCGCCCGCCGGGCCGCGCCGGCCGCCCGCGAGAGCGAGCCGCGCACCACGCGCTCGGGCAGCCCGCGCAGCGCCGACTGCGTGAGCTCGAGCGGCGAGACGTCCTGCGGCACCGGCACGGGGGGCATGGGGGAGGCGTCGGGCTCGCGGGTCTCCTGGTGGATCATCTGGTCGAGCAGCATGCCGCCGACCCCGTCGGTGACGGTGTGGCTGAGCTTCCACAGCAACGCGGCCTTGGCGTCGGGCCCGGTGAGGCCCTCCACCAGCGTCGCCTCCCACAGCGGGCGTCCCGGGTCGAGCGGCGTGGCGTGCAGCACCTCGGCCAGGTCCAGCAGCTCGCGCAGGGTGCCGTCGCCGGGCAGCACGACGCGGCGGAGGTGGTAGTCGAGGCGGAAGTCGGGGTCGACCACCCAGCGGGCCGGCGCGAGCGGCAGCAGCGGCGCCACCACGCGCTGGCGCAGCCGCGGCACGGTGCGCGAGGCGCGGTCCACCTGCGCCCGCAGCGCCGCGAAGTCGGGCACCTCGTCGAGCGTCTCGATGAACATGAGCGAGGTGCGCGAGTGCGCATCCATGTCCGCCCGGAACATCATGTAATCGAAGGCGCTGAGCCTGTCGTCGAACAGCACTTCCTTGTCAGCCATAGGCCGGTCACCCTCCCGCGTCCACCACGACCCTCGCGTGGTGGCTTCTCGATGCACCGCGGGACGGGATGCCCATCACATCCGTGCCGCCCCGCGTCCGTGGCCGGGTGCACATCCGGCCTCGTCGTGTGATGAGCATTGCAGATCATCCCGTGAGGCGGGATCGGCGTTCTGGTGAACGGAATTCACCGGCGGGCGGCGCACCATTCGAGGAAGCGCGCGATGCCCTCGCCGGCGCGGCGCACGCGCAGCGTGTCGAGGTGGTCGTAGGCGTGCTGCGCCCCGGGCAGCTCGGCATAGGCCACCACCTGGCGCGACACGGCCCGCAGGTGCTCGACGAAGTAGCGCGACTCGGCGACCTCCACCCCGGTGTCCAGGGTGCCGTGCAGCACGAAGAACGGCGGCGCGCCGGCGTGTGCGCGCAGCAGGGGGGACGCGGCGGCGAACGCCTCGGGGCAGGCCTGCGGGTCCTTGCCCAGCACCCGGGGCGCCAGGAAGCGGTCGCGGCGCTTGACGGCGTGGTCGGTGCGCGACTGCGCGGTGAAGTCGTAGATGCCGTACTGCGGCACCGCCGCCTGCACCGACGTGTCGGCGTCCTCGAAGCCCGGCTGCAGCGACGGGTCGCCCGCGCTCAGCGCCGCCAGCGCGGCCAGGTGCCCGCCCGCCGAGCCGCCGGTGATCGCGAGGAACGACGGGTCGGCGCCGAAGTCGGCGGCGTGCGCGCGGGTCCAGGCGATGGCGCGCTTGACGTCGATGATCTGTGCCGGGTACGGGTCGTGCGGGCAGAGGCGGTAGTTGATCGACACGCACACCCAGCCGCGGGCCGCCATGCGCAGCAGCAGGGGGCGCGCCTCGTAGCGCTTGTCGCTGCCCATCCACATCCCGCCGTGCACGTGCAGCAGGATCGGCGCCGGCCCGGCCGCGCCGCCGGGCCGGGCGCCCCCGCGCGGGCGGTAGACGTCGAGCCGGCACAGCCGCCGGATGCGGGCGTCGGAATCCGCGTCGTCCCCGGGCAGCCCGTCGGCATAGGGGATGTCGCGGAGCACCTCGATGTCCTTGCCGACCCGCGGGACGGGCCACAGCCCGGCGGGCGGCACGGTGCGGGGGGCCGGTGCGGCGGCGCGGCCGATCGCCGCGTCGAGGGCCGCGTCCACGGCGGGCCCCGCGGCCAGCGCGCGGCGGATCAGCGCCGCCTGGCCGGCCACGGTGGCGGCCGACAGGGCCACGGAGGCGGGCCCGCGGCGCCCGCGGAGCAGGCCCGCCGCCGAGGCGGCGACCGTGCCGGCGAGCAGGTGCGGCGCGAGCTCCGACGCGGGGCCGCCCGTGATCATCGACGCCGCGCCCAGCCAGTAGTCGGAGGGCGGGCGCAGGGCGTTGGCCGTGACGCCCGCCAGGCCCCACTGCGACAGCGGCACCCGGCGCCGCACGCGGGGGCCGCCTCCGTCCCGCTCGTGCGCGCCGTTCTGCTGGGTTCGTCCCGTCGTCGTCATGAGGCTGGATCGTAGGTGCGCCGGTGTGATCCGTCTCGCAGCCGTTCCACTGGCGCCGGGCCGCCGCCGGGCCGCCGTGACGGGGGCGGGTGGCCGGGGGAGGCCGTGGGCGGGCACGATGTCGGGGGGCGGCGGCCGACGGCCGCCACCGGGATCACCAGGACGAGTCAGGAGAACACTGTGGGCCAGGTCAAAGCCGTCAGCGAGATCGACATCGTCGCCGCACCGTCGGCCGTGTTCGAGGCCGTCGCCGACTACACGACGGTCCGCCCGGCGATCCTGCCCGAGAACTACCGCGACTACGCGGTGGTGCAGGGCGGGCAGGGCGACGGGACGATCGTGCGCTGGACGCTGCAGGCCACCAAGAAGCGCGCCCGGCACGTCGAGGCGGCCGTCACCGCCGACGCGGACGCGGGCGTGGTCACCGAGACCGACGCCAACTCCACGCTGGTCACCACCTGGACGGTGCGGCCGGTGGGCGAGGGCGCGCGCGTGACGGTGGAGACCACCTGGGCGGGCGCCGGCGGCATCGGCGGCGTGTTCGAGGGGATCTTCGCGCCGCTGGGCCTGCGCAAGATCCAGGAGCAGACCCTGTCGAACCTGGCCAAGCACCTGCGCGTCGCGCGCTAGCGCCGCCCCGCGGGCGGGCCCGCCGGCGGCGGGCCCGCCTCGGTCACTCCTGCGCGGGCCACACCGGCCGGATCGACCACGGGCGCTCGCGCTCCAGCTGCGCGGCGGTGCGCAGCAGCAGGTCCTCGCGCCCGAACGCCGCCACCAGCTGCACGCCCACCGGCATTCCCGTGGAATCGGTGCCCAGCGGCAGCGAGATCGCCGGCTGGCCCGTGATGTTGAACGGGCTGGTCAGGCCGCCGTACACGGCGCCGTGCGTCCAGATGGCCTCCACTGATCCCGCGTCGAGCAGGCCCAGCGGCGGGGTGAGCGCGCCGAGCGTCGGCAGCAGCAGCACGTCGTGATCGGCGAAGAACTCGCCCACCGTCTGCGCCACGGAGGCGAGCTTGTCCAGCGCGACGACGAAGTCGACGGCGCTCTGGCCCTTGACCCGCTCGTAGATCATGCGGCCCACCGCCTCCATGTCGTCGTCCCGCAGCCCGCGGCCCAGCTCCGCCAGGCGGGCGTCCACCGACGCGGCCATCGACACGGCCATGCCCATCGACATCGGCGCCGCCATGTCGTCGAGCGGGAACGCGGGCGACCCGGCCGCCACGGTGTGGCCGAGCCCGGCGAGGACGCGGGCGATGTCGTCGACCGCGGCGGCGCAGTCCTCGTGGACGGGCGCCCCGTCGGGGAACGTGGTCATCACGGCGACGCGCAGCCGGCCCGGGTCGGCGCCCACCTCCTGCACGTACGGCCGCTGCGGCTGCACGATCGTCACCGGGGCCCCCGTCTGGGGCGCCGACGCGATGTCGAGCAGCAGGGCCGAGTCGCGCACGCTGCGGGTGACCGCGTGCTGCACCGACAGCGGCGCGCCCAGCGGGTTGCCCGCGCGGGTGCGCCCGCGCGACGGCTTGAGGCCCACCAGCCCCGTCATCGCCGACGGGATGCGGATCGAGCCGCCGCCGTCGCTGGCGTGCGCGGCCGGGAGGATGCCGGCCGCCACCGCGGCCGAGGCCCCGCCCGAGGAGCCGCCCGGCGAGCAGGACAGCCGGTGGGGGTTGCGCGCGGGGCCGAACAGCGCCGGTTCGGTGGAGGCGTTCTGGCCCCACTCGGGCGTGTTGGTCTTGCCCACGATCGCCAGGCCCGCCCGCCGGTAGGCGGTGACCAGCGGCGAGTCGGCGGCGGCGACGGCGTCGGCGAACAGCCGGCTGCCGTTGGTGGTGGGCAGGCCCGCCACGTCGGCGCCCAGATCCTTGATCGCGAAGGGCACGCCGTGCAGCGGCCCGGCGGGCAGGCCCGACTCCACCTCGTCCAGCACCTGCTCGGCGCGCGTCGCCACGAGGGCGTTGACGGTGGGGTTGCGCTCCTCGATGCGGGCCAGGGCGAATTCCACCACCTCGCGGGCCGACACCTCGCCGGTGCCGATCGCCTGCGCCAGCCCGGTCATGTCGTGCTCGTCGAACAGTTCCTTCATCCGTGCTCCTCAGGATCGGTGGCGGGCGCCCGGCCGCGCGGGCGTGCTGTCGCGGCCATTCTGGGCCGGGCGGGCGCCCGGTGACGACAGCGATCCCTGTGAGCGGGTGACGGGGGTCACGGGCGGGTAGCGTGGCGGTCGGCCGCCGCAGGGGTGGGAGGGCCGCAGCGGCCCGGGAAGCACAGGACGGGGAGCGCGATGACGGAACAGCGGGAGGCAGGGCAGCGGGAGGCAGGGCAGCGGGACGCCGTGGAGCGCGTGGAGTTCGCGATCATCGGGGCCGGGCTCGGCGGGCTGGCCATGGCGCTCGAACTCGCGCGCGCGGGCCGCACCGGCTTCGTCGTGCTCGAGCGCGCCGGCGACGTGGGCGGCGTGTGGCGCGAGAACACCTACCCGGGCGCGGGGTGCGACGTGCCGTCGCCCTACTACTCGTACTCCTACGAACCCAACCCGGACTGGCCCCGCCGGTACTCCCGCCAGCCCGACATCCTCGCCTACATCCGCGACGTCACCGAGCGGTACGGCCTGCGCCGGCATTTGCGCACCGGCGCCCGCGTCACCGGCGCCGTCTTCGACCGGGACGCGGCCCGGTGGCGCGTGGAGCTGGCCGACGGCTCCCGCGTGGACGCGCGCTTCCTGGTGCCCGCCACGGGGCAGCTGTCGACGCCCGCGCTCCCCGCGATCCCCGGGCTGGCGGACTTCGCGGGGCCGTCGTTCCACTCGGCGCGGTGGCGGCACGACGTCGACCTCGCGGGCGCGCGGGTGGCGGTGATCGGCACCGGCGCGAGCGCCGTCCAGTTCGTCCCGCACGTGCAGCAGGAGGCGGAGCAGGTGACGGTGTTCCAGCGCTCGGCGCCGTACCTGCTGCCGCGGCTCGACCGCGAGTACGGCCCGCGCCACCGGCGGCTGTTCCGCGCGGTGCCGGCGGCGCTGGCGGCCGAGCGGCTGTTCTGGTGGAGCTTCGCCGAGCTGTGGTCGCTGCAGATGAAGGGGAACCCGGTGGTGGGCGCGGTGTTCCGCGCGTGGTCGGCGTGGCACCTGCGCCGCAGCGTGCCCGACCGGGCGCTGCGGGCGGCGCTCACGCCCCACCACCCGATGGGCTGCAAGCGCGTGCTGTTCTCCAGCGACTACTGCCCGGCGCTGGGCCGGCCGAACGTCACGGTGGAGACCGCGCCGATCGCGGAGGTGACGCCCGCCGGCGTGCGCACCGCCGACGGCACCGTGCACGAGGCCGACGTCCTCATCCACGGCACCGGCTTCCGCACGCAGGAGTTCCTGGGCGGGCTGCGCATCGAGGGCACCGCGGGCCCGCTCTCCGGCGCCTGGGCGGACGGCGCCCGGGCCTACCTGGGCATCGCCGTGCCGGGGTTCCCCAACATGGCGCTCATGTACGGGCCCAACACCAACCTCGGCTCGGGGTCGATCCTGTTCATGCTCGAGCGGCAGGCCGCCTACATCCGGCGGCTCGCCGAGGCGGCCGACGCGGCGGGCGCCGACGCGGTGGACGTGCGCCCCGAGGTGGAGGCCGCCTACGACGCCGACGTGCAGCGGGGGCTCGCGCGCAGCGTGTGGGCCGGGTGCGCGAGCTGGTACCGGACTGCCTCGGGGCGGATCACGAGCAACTGGCCCGACACCGTCTCGGCCTACCGGCGGATCACGGCGGAGCCGTCGGTGGGCGACTACCGCCTGCTGCACGCGCGCGGGGCCGGCGTGCGGGAGCCGGGCGGCGCCGCGGCGGGCGCTCAGCCGCGCAGCGCCTGAGGGAGGTCGCGGTCGGCCAGCAGCAGGATGCCGTCGCGCTGGGCGTCCACCTCGTCGGTGCGGTCGATGTTCTTCTTGAGCAGGTCCCACTCGTAGCCGGCGATGAGCGACTGGCCCTCGCCGATCACCGACTTGTCCTTGGTGCCCCACGACAGCGGCATCAGGCTGGCCGTCTCCCACGTGGCGGTGCGGCGCCGGCGGGAACGGTCCTGCAGCACGGCGACGCACGGGATCTTGGCGCCCACCACCGACGGGTGCCCCGTCACGGCGGAGGCGGTGCGGGTGACGAGCGCATAGGCGGGGTGCTCGTCGCCGGTGCGCGAGACGTTGACCAGGCCCAGCAGCGTGATGCCGTGGCGGCGCTTCTGGGCGAGCACCGCGCCCACCAGCTGGCTGTGCGCGTACTGCTCGGGGATCGAGCCCACCTTGCGCGGCAGCAGGAAGGCCAGCACGACCGAGCCGACACCCATCACGATGAGCGCCGCCGCGAGCACGTACCAGGCGCCCGAGCCGAGCACGGCGGCCACCACCCCGCCGGCGATCCACAGCAGCGCCACCACGATCGAGGAGACGCGGAGCCGGCGCAGCTCCTGGTAGTTCTCGTTGACGCTCTTGGCGTGCTGGACATCGACGGTGAACGGGAGTTGGCGCACGGCGTCGATCCTAGCGGGCGGGGGCCGGGCGGGGCCGCGCCCGCCGTTCCTACCCGGCGTCGACGTCGGGCAGCGGCGGGCCCAGCAGCTCGTCGGCGTCGACGATCCGGTAGGCGTACCCCTGCTCGGCGAGGAAGCGCTGCCGGTGCGCGGCGTAGTCGGCGTCGAGGGTGTCGCGCGAGACCACCGAATAGAAGTGGGCCTGGCCGCCGTCGTGCTTGGGGCGCAGCAGACGCCCGAGCCGCTGCGCCTCCTCCTGCCGGGACCCGAACGTGCCCGACACCTGCACGGCCACCGCCGCCTCGGGCAGGTCGATGGAGAAGTTGGCGACCTTGCTCACCACCAGCGTGCGGATCTCGCCGGCGCGGAAGGCGTCGAAGAGCTTCTCGCGCTCGGCGTTGCGGGTGGATCCCTGCACGACGGGCGCGTCCAGGGCGGCGCCGAGCTCGTCGAGCTGGTCGAGGTAGGCGCCGATCACCAGCGCCTGCGACCCGGCGTGCCGGTCGAGGATCGCCCGCACCACCGGCACCTTGTTCTCGGCCGTCGCGCACAGCCGGTAGCGGTCCTCGGCCTCGGCGGTGGCGTAGATCAGCCGCTGGTTCTCGGTGAGCGTCACCCGCACCTCGACGCAGTCGGCGGGGGCGATCCAGCCCTGCGCCTCGATGT
>CAZDSL010000051.1:0-7320 GCA_964507655.1 uncultured Mycobacteriaceae bacterium
GCGCCGCGCTGCTTGGCCCACTCCTGCCAGGCGTCGAGCTGGCGGCGCGGCTGGGAGGCGCCGCCCGGCATGACCACGGCGCCCACGTACTCCGACTGGAACACGCGGAAGGTGGTGTCGCGGAAGTACTCGGTGCACTCCACCAGCTCGATGCCGAAGCGCAGGTCGGGCTTGTCGGAGCCGTACCGGCGCATCGCCTCGGCGTAGGTCATGCGCGGGAACGGCGTCTGCAGCGTGATGCCCTCGACGGCCCACAGCCCGGCCAGGATCTCCTCGGCCAGGGCGATCACGTCCTCCTGGTCGACGAAGCTCATCTCCACGTCGAGCTGGGTGAACTCGGGCTGCCGGTCGGCGCGGAAGTCCTCGTCGCGGTAGCACCGGGCGATCTGGTAGTACCGCTCCATGCCCGCCACCATGAGCAGCTGCTTGAACAGCTGCGGGCTCTGCGGCAGCGCGTAGAAGGTGCCGGGGCGCAGGCGCGCGGGCACGAGGAAGTCGCGGGCGCCCTCGGGGGTGGAGCGCGTCATGGTGGGCGTCTCGATCTCGACGAAGTCGTGCCGCTCGAGCACCCGCCGGGCGGCGGCGTTGACCCGCGAGCGCAGGCGCAGCGCCCGCCCAGGGCCCTCGCGGCGCAGGTCGAGGTAGCGGTAGCGCAGCCGCGCCTCCTCGCCGGGGTTGTCGTCGAGCTGGAACGGCAGCGCCGCCGCCTCCGAGAGCACCTCGAGCTCCGTGGCGTTGACCTCGATGGCGCCGGTGGGCAGCTCGGGGTTCTCGTTGCCGTCCGGGCGGATCTCGACGGTGCCGGTGACCTTGATGCAGAACTCCGAGCGCAGCCGGTGCGCGGCCTCGGCCACGGCGCTCTCGCGGAAGACCACCTGGGACACGCCCGAGGCGTCGCGCAGGTCGATGAAGATGACGCCGCCGTGGTCGCGGCGCCGCGCCACCCAGCCGGTGAGCGTGACGGTCGAATCGGCGTGCCCGGCTCGCAGGGAACCGGCCTCATGGGTGCGCAGCACTGCTGTCCTCTCGAAGTTCGCGTCTGTCGGCGGCGGATACGGTGACCGGTGGGCCCGCTCGCCGGTCTGCCGGCGGCACCCGCGGGCCGCCCGGCCGCACCGGTCGATCTTACGGACCCCGCCCGCCTTCCGCGGGTGCGGGCCGCGCGCGGTGGGCCGCATCACCGGCCCGGATACGGTGCGGCGGCAGACCGCGGCGCCGGACGGCGCGCGGAGAAGGGACCGACAGCGATGAGCAGCACCCCCGCCCGTGTCACCGGACTGTGGCGCTATCCCGTGAAGTCGATGGGCGGCGAGGCCCTGACCGAGGCCCGCGTGCTGCCCGACGGGCTGGCCGGCGACCACCTGTGGGCCGTCGTCGACGAGGCCACCGGCACCGTCGCCAGCGCCAAGCGCACGCGCGTGTGGGGCGCGCTGCTGCAGTGCCGCGCGCGGCTCGACGGCGCGGACGCCGACGCCGCCGACCCGGCCGCGCTGGAGGTCACCCTGCCCGGCGGCGCCGCGCTGCGCGGCGACGACCCCGCGCTCATCGAGCGGTTGTCCGCCCTCGCCGGCCGGCCGGTGCTGCTGCGGCGCCGCGACGCCCCCGGCGCCCGGACCATGGAGATGGAGTGGGCGCCCGAGACGCACGAGGGCATGGAGCAGGCCATCGCCTACTCGTCGGCCCGCGCGGAGCAGGACCCGGCGGCGGGCGCTCCGGTGGGCGCTGTGCCGGCCGGCGGCGACGGCGCCCGCTTCTACGACCTGGCTCCCGTGCACCTGCTCACCACGTCGAGCGTGCGGCGCATCCACCCCGACGCCGCAGGCGTGCGCCGCGCCACGGAGCGCTACCGCCCCAACATCGTGGTGGGCGACGACGAGTGGGACGCCGGCCACGTCGAGGACGGATGGCTGGGCGGCGTGCTGCGCGCGGGCGGCGCCGAGCTGGCGCCGACGATCCCCGTGGGCCGCTGCGTGATGGTGACGCTGCCGCACGGCGACCTGCCCGCCGACCGCGCGACGCTCAAGCGCATCGCCGCGCTCCACCGGCGCGACGTCGGCTACGGCACCGCGCCCGCCCCCACGCTGGGCGTCTACGCCGACGTTCCGCGGGCGGGGACGGTGCGGATCGGCGATACTGTGGTTCCGCTCGGCGGGTGAGCCGCGGGCCGGCCGGGGAGGGCGCATGACGTTTCGCGAAGGGGCACGGATCGACGCGGGCCGGGTGGGCTCCGGGGGTTCCGGCCGCGGCCCCAAGCTCGCGCTGGGCGGGGCCGGCGGGCTGGTGGTGCTGGTGCTCGCGGTGCTCTTCGGCGTCGACCCCGGCGGCATCGTCGGCGGCGACGATCCCGCGCGCTCGGGCGGGCAGGAGCCGCCGGCGCACTGCGCCACCGGCGCCGACGCCAACGCCGCCGTCGATTGCCGCATCGCCGCCACCGCGATGAGCCTCGACGACGTGTGGGCCCAGGTCCTGCCCGCCGCGGGTGTGCGCTACACGCCCCCGCGCGTGACGCTGTTCTCGGGCGCGGTGGGCACCGGCGGCTGCGGCAGCGCCACCACCGACGTGGGCCCCTTCTACTGCCCGGCCGATTCCACCGCGTACTTCGACACGTCCTTCTTCGGCGTGCTGCAGAGCCGGTACGGCGCCTCGGGCGGGCCGCTCGCGCAGGAGTACGTGGTGGCGCACGAGTTCGGCCACCACATCCAGAACCTCCTGGGCGACGCGGGCCGCGGCTCCTACGACGATCCCGGCGCGGGCTCGGCGGCGGTGCGCTCCGAGCTGCAGGCCGACTGCTACGCGGGGCTGTGGGCGCACTACGCGGCCTCCACGCCCGCGGAGGGCTCCGACGCGCCGCTGCTCGAGCCGCTCACCGACGCCGACATCTCCGACGCGCTCTCGGCCGCGGAGTCGGTGGGCGACGACCGCATCCAGGCGCAGGCCGGCCGCGGCGTGAACAGCGACACCTGGACGCACGGCTCCTCCGCCCAGCGGCAGCACTGGTTCCTCACCGGCTATCGCACGGGCTCGGTGCCGTCGTGCGACACGTTCGCGGCCCGCGACCTGGGCTGACCGGCGCGCACCCGCGTCGTAATCCAATCCCTGGTATTCGCCACGGGAGGCCGCCCCGACGCCAGGCCGGTCCCGCTGGGCGGAACGCCGTTGGCGTGGATCACGCCGCGGCAGCATCGTGGCGCATGCCGCATTCCGCGGCACATCACATGCCCCGGCAGGGGGCTCCGGCACGCCCGCGAACGCGGCGCAGCGCGGGCACGATCGCGCTGCGCCGCGGCAGGCCGCGTCGCCCGGACGCCCCCGCCGCGCCCTGCGAGGAGACCCGATGACGACGACGGCGCCCGAACCCACGGCGCAGGACACCGGCGGCGGGTGGACTCCCCGCCTGGTGTTCTCGCTGACGGCCATGGTGCTCATCCTGGAACTGCTCAGCGCCAGCTACCTGATGATCTCGATGGCGCTGCCCACCATCTCGCAGCACTACCGGACCGATCAGACCGCCTGGATGATGACGGCGTTCCTGCTGGTCGGCGCCGTCACCGCGCCGCTGCTGGGCAAGGCCGCAGACATGGTGGGCAAGCGCAAGGTGCTGCTCTCGTGCGTCGCCGTCGCGGCCGCCGGCTTCCTGATCTCCGCGATCGCCCCCAGCTACGGGATCATGATCCTCGGCCGGGCGCTCGGCGGCCTGCTCATCCCGCCGCTGTTCCTCACCTACTCGCTGATCCGCGACGTCTTCCCGGCGCGGACGATCCCGCTGGCGGTGAGCATCTCGACGGCCGGCATGGGCCTGATCGCCATCCCCACGCCCTTCCTCGCCGGCTGGCTCATCGACGACTTCGGCTGGCGCAGCATGTTCTGGTTCTGCACCGTGGTGCTCGCCGTCCTCGCGGTGCTGGTGCGGGTGAGCACCCCCGAGTCGCCGGTGCGCATCAAGACCCGCATCGACATGGTGGGCGCCGTCCTCATCGGCGCCGGGCTGGCCGGGGTGCTGCTGGGCGTGAGCTTCGGGCCCACCTGGGGCTGGGCGAGCGCCGGCACCCTCGTCTCGCTGATCGGCGGCGTGGCGCTGCTCGCGGCCTGGCTCGTCTCGGCGGGGCGGATCGCCGAGCCGCTGGTGCGCCTGTCGCTGCTCAAGCGCCGGTCGGTGCTGCTCATCCTCGTCGCCGGCAGCTGCATCTACGGCGTGAGCACGCTGTTCAGCACGATCCTGCCCTACGTGGTGATGACCACCGACAAGCTCGGCCTGGGCTACGGATTCGGGCTCGACCACGAGGGGTTCGCGATCTTCCAGGTGCCCACCGGCGGCTTCACCATGATCGGCGGCCTGATCGTGGGCTTCCTGTGCGGCCGCGGCACCCGGCCCCGCCGCACCATGGCGGCGGGCATGCTCGTGGCCGCCGTCGGCTCCGCGCTGGCGAGCATCGACTTCGCCGACAAGCCCTACCTCCTCGTGTGCGCCGGCCTCGTCGGCCTGGGCATGGGCCTGTGCTACGCCTCCATCCCGAACCTGCTCATCGAGGCCGTCTCCCCGCAGCTGCAGGCGTCGACGGCGAGCATCGTGGCGTCGGCGCAGAGCGTGATCCCGGCGATCCTGTCGGTGGTCATGTTCACGGTGCTCAACAACTCGTTCACCGCGCCGATCCCGGCCGAGGTCACCCACGGCGCCGTGCTGTACACCTCGGGCGGCTGGACCGCCGCGTTCCTGATGACGGCCGTGGTGGCCGTGATCGGCCTCGTCGCCGCGGTGCTGCTGCCGCGCACCGTGGTCCGCGCCGAGGCCCGCCCGGCGGAGCCGGCGCAGGACGACGCGGCCCGGCCCGCCGGGACGCTGCAGACCGCCGCCGTCTGACCGCACCCCGTCCCCGCGCGTCCTGCGGGCCCCGGCGCCGTCCTCTCCAGGGAGGGCGGCGCCGGGGCCGTTCCGCCGGGCGGCGCAGTCCTTTCCGGCGGCGCCGCAGACTCTTCCGGCGGCGCCGCAGGGGCTTCCGGGCCGCCGCGGCACCGCACGGGGCGGCCGTCGGGCGGGAGCGGAAACCCGCCCGCCCCCGCCCCGGCCTCGCTAGCGTGGGAGCCGACACGTTCCTCCACGACGGGAGCACGCCATGGCCCAGTCCGTTGCCGACCAGCTCGTCTCCGCCCTCGTCGACGCCGGCGTCCGGCGCATCTACGGGATCGTGGGCGACAGCCTCAACCCGGTGGTGGACGCGGTGCGCCGCACGGGCGGGGCGGCCAAGGGCGGCATCGACTGGGTGCACGTGCGGCACGAGGAGGCCGCCGCGTTCGCCGCGTCGGCCGAGGCGCAGCTGACGGGCCGGCTCGCGGTGTGCGCGGGTTCGTGCGGCCCCGGCAACCTGCACCTGATCAACGGGCTCTACGACGCGCACCGCTCCGGCGCCCCCGTGCTGGCGATCGCCTCGCACATCCCCAGCACCGAGATCGGCCGCGGCTACTTCCAGGAGACGCACCCCGACAGGCTCTTCGTCGAGTGCTCGCTGTACTGCGAGCTCGTCTCCACCACCGACCAGGCCCCGCACCTCATCCGGGCCGCCATGCAGGCCGCCTCCACCGGCCAGGGGGTCGCCGTGGTCACCCTCCCCGGCGACATCGCCTCGCAGCCGGCCACCGCGCCGCGGCACCCGCTGGCGCTGCCCACCGGCGCGGTGCTGGTGCCCGACGACAAGTCCGTGCAGCGGCTCGCCGCGGCGATCAACGCGGCCGACAAGGTGGCCGTCTTCGCCGGCTACGGCGCCCGCGACGCGCACGACGAGGTGGTGGCCCTCGCCGAGACGGTGGGCGCACCGGTCGGCCACTCGCTGCGCGGCAAGGACTTCATCCAGTACGACAACCCGTACGACGTGGGCATGACCGGCCTGCTCGGCTACGGGGCCGCGCACGCCGGCATCCACGACGCCGACCTGCTCGTCATGCTCGGCACCGACTTCCCGTACTCCCAGTTCCTTCCGGAGGACGTCGCCACCGCGCAGGTCGACGTGGACGCGGCCGTGCTGGGCCGGCGCACCCCGGTGCAGATCCCGGTGCACGGCGACGTGGGTGCGACGCTGCGCGCGCTGCAGCCGCTGATCCACCGCAAGGATGACCGCTCCTACCTGGAGAAGTGGCAGCGGCGCCACAGCGCCATCATGGGCAAGGTGGTGGGCGCCTACACGCAGGACGTGGAGGACCTGGTGCCGATCCACCCCGAGTACGTGGCCTCCGTGCTCGACGAGGTCGCCGCAGACGACGCGATCTTCTCCGCCGACACGGGCATGTGCAACGTGTGGGCGGCGCGCTACCTGACGCCCAACGGCAAGCGCCGTTTCCTCGCATCGCCGGTGCACGGCTCGATGGCCAACGCGCTGCCCCACTGCATCGGCGCGCAGATCGCGCACCCCGGCCGGCAGGTCGTGTCGATGTCGGGCGACGGCGGCCTGGCCATGCTGCTCTCGGAGCTGCTCACGGTGGGCGCCTACCGCATCCCCGTGAAGATCGTCCTGTTCGACAACTCCACCCTGGGCATGGTGAAGGCCGAGATGCTGGTGGACGGCCTGCCCGATTTCGGGGTCGACGTGCCGCAGGCCGACTACTGCGGCATCGCCGCGGCCGCGGGGATCGACGCGCGCCGGGTGGATCAGCCCGCCGACCTGCGCGGCGCGCTCACCGAGGCGCTCGCCGTGGACGGCCCCGCGCTGGTGCAGGTGATCACCGACCCGCGCGCCCTGTCCATGCCGCCCACCATCACGGGCGCCCAGGTCAAGGGGTTCGCGCTGGCCATGAGCAAGGTGGTGCTCACCGAGGGCATGGGCGAGGCCGTGAGCCTGGCGCGGTCGAATCTGCGCAACATCCCGCGCCCCTGACGGGCGCCCGCTGCCACGGAGGTGCGTGCATGGAGGTGCTGAGCGGAAGGATCCTGCTGCGGCCGTCCGACCTGTCGGCCTCGCAGGCGTTCTACCGGGACGTCCTCGGCCTGGCCGTCGCCCGCGAGTTCGGCCCGCCGGAGCATCCCGGCATCGTGTTCTTCCTCGGCGGCGCGCTGCTCGAGGTGTCGGGCTCCGGGCCCGCGGGCGGACGGGACGGGATGGAGTTGTGGATGCAGGTCCGCGACGTCCGGGCCGAGCACCAGCGGCTGCGCGCGGCCGGCGTGACGGTGCTGCGCGAGCCGCGCACCGAGCCGTGGGGCCTGATCGAGATGTGGATCGCCGACCCGGACGGGGTGCGCATCGCGGTGGTGCAGATCCCGGCCGACCACCCGCTGCGCCGCGACGTGCGAAGCCTCTGAGGCGCCCGCGCAGGACCCGCCGAACCCCCGCGAGG
>CAZDSL010000051.1:7420-11938 GCA_964507655.1 uncultured Mycobacteriaceae bacterium
CCCCGCGAGGGCGGCGTCCGCACCACCGGCGCACGAACGCGCGGCGGTGAGGTCCGAAGAGTACGCGCGCCCGACACCGCCCGGCATCCGCGAATTCGCCGGCCGTTAACCTGCCGCTGCCAGCATCACGGTGGAACCGACTGGAACACCGACCACGACACAGGAGTCGTCGATGCTGCACGCCGGCCGCCGGGCGGGAGGGACGGCCCTCGCCGCGACCACGGCGGAGGAGTTCGTGACGGGGAAGGCCTCGGTGCGCCTCCCGTCCGCTCCTCCCCCACCCTCACCCTCCGCGCCGCAAATCCCCTCCGCGCCGCAAGTCCCCTCCGCGCCGCAAGTCCCCTCCGCCCCGCAGGCCCCCGGCCGGGGCGCCACGCTCGCCCGCTGGCTGGGCGTGGCCGCGATGCTCTACCTGCTCATCTGCGCGATCGGCGTCATCGGCGACGGCTTCGCCGGGCTCGGCGCGGGCACCGCCGAGAACCTGTTCGACTTCGCCACCAACCCGCTCATCGGGCTGTTCGTCGGCATCCTCGTCACCGCGATCATCCAGTCGTCCTCCACCACCACGACGCTCGTCGTCACCGCTGTAGGCACCGGGATGATGCCGGTGTCGGTGGCGGTGCCGATGATCATGGGCGCCAACATCGGCACCTCGGTGACCAACACGCTCGCCTCGCTCGGCCACGTGGGCCGCAAGGACGAGTTCCGCCGGGCGTTCGCCGCGTCGACAGTGCACGACTTCTTCAACCTCACCGCGGTGGCCGTCCTGCTGCCGTTGGAGATGCTCTTCCACCCGCTCGAGCGGCTCTCCGGCATGCTCGCGGGATTCGCGTACGGCACCGTGCTGCCCGACCCCGAGAGCGCCGACATCATCGGCACCGCCTCCGGCCCGGTGGTCGATGCGCTGGGCATGCAGGGCGCGCTGGGCCTGTTCGGCGGCGGCTCGGCGAGCGCCGTGGCGACGATCGTGCTGGGCGTCGCGCTGATCTTCGTGGCGGTCCGCTACATGGGCACACTGCTGCAGGTGCTGATGGTCGGCAAGGCCAGGGCCGTGCTCGAGCGCACCGTCGGCGGCAACCCGCTGGTGGCGATGGGCGCCGGCGCGGGCGTCACCGCCGTCATCCAGTCGTCCTCGGTGACCACCTCGATGCTCGTGCCGTTCGCCGGCTCGGGCGCGCTCACCACCAGGCAGATCTACCCGCTGACCCTCGGCGCCAACGTCGGCACCACCGTCACCGCGCTGCTCGCCGCGTTCGCGGTGACCGGCGCCGACGCGCAGCTCGCGCTCCAGGCCGCGTTCGTGCACGTGCTGTTCAACGTGATCGGGATCCTCATCATCTACGGGCTACCGATGATGCGCTGGATCCCGGTGCACTGCGCGGAGGCGCTCGCGTCCGTCGCCACCGAGCACAAGGCCATCGCCGCCGCCTGGGTGATCACCGTGTTCCTCGCCGTCCCCGCGCTCGGCATCGGCGTGTACACCCTGGTCTGAGCGGCGCGCGGGGGCGCCGGCGGCGGCCGCGGCCCTGTCGCCGGGGGCGGCCGCGGCCCTGTTGCGGTGTCACGCGCGCGGAGGGTTCGCGGTCACGGCACGCGGTGCGTCCAGTCGCGGCTGGAGAACTTGGTGTCCACCAGCTCGCGGGCCCGCGCCAGCTCGGCGTCGGTGTAGCCGGCGTCGCGGGTCGCGTAGTGGGCGCGGAAGTGCGCGGCGAACGCGGCGATGATGTCGTCGCGCGCCATGCCCGTCTGCGAGCGCATGGGGTCCACCCGCTTGGCGGCGCTGCGGATGCCCTTGTCGGACAGCTTCTCCTTGCCCACCCGCAGCACCTGCCCCATCTTTTCGGCGTCGATGTCGTAGGCCATGGTGACGTGGTGCAGAACCGCACCGGACGCGAAACGCTTCTGCGCGGCCCCGGCGATCTTGCCCTTGTCGGAGGCGATGTCGTTGAGCGGCACGTAGCGGGCGGTGATGCCGACGTCGGCCAGGGCGCCCATCACCCACTGGTCGAGGAACTGGTAGGAACGCTCGAAGCTCAGCCCCTCCACCAGCGACGCGGGCACCGCGAGCGAGTAGGTGATGCAGTTGCCGGGCTCCATGAACATCGCGCCGCCGCCGGAGATGCGCCGCACGATCCCGATGCCGTGCCGGGCGGCGGCCTCCTCGTCGACCTCGTTGCGCACCGACTGGAACGAGCCGATGACGACCAGCGGCGAGTCCCAGTCCCAGAAGCGGAGGGTGGGCGGCCTCTCCCCCAGTGCCACCTCGCGGCTGATCACCTCGTCGAGGGCCACATGCATGGCCGGGTCGAGCACCACCGGATCGATGACGTCGAAGGTGTGGTCGTCCCAGCCGGTGGCGCGGCCGAGCGCGCGGCGGATCGCGATGCCCACCGCCTCGGGGGTGAAGCCGATCATCGACACCTCGGGCCCCAGCGCGCCGCTGATCGCCTGCCCCAGCTGCACCGCATCGGCGGTGACGGGCATGCCGGTGACCGCGGCGTTGAGGTCTTCGAGCGCCTCGTCGGGTTCGAGGAAGAAATCGCCCGACACGTGCACCGCGGCGAGGCGCCCCTGGGACACCTCCACCTCGACCGCGACGAGCTTGCCCCCGGGCACCTTGTATTCACCGCGCATGAGCCCAACCTAGCGCGGCGGCGCCGTCACTCCCTGCGCGCCATCAACCCTGCACGCCCCCGCCTGCCGTCGCACCACGCCGTCACCCCTGCGCGGACCGCCGGCGTTCGCGCATCTTCCGGCGCAGCCACACCGCGAGCAGCACCGATGCGCCCAGGATCACGATGATCTCGACGATCGCCGCGTACTCCTCCACCACGTGCCACTGGGAGCCCAGCTGATAGCCGGCGACCACGAAGATCGTGTTCCACAGGAGGCTGCCCAGCAGCGTGTAACCGGTGAACAGCGCGATAGGCATCCGCTGCACGCCCGCCGGTATCGACACGAGGCTGCGCACGATGGGCACCATGCGGCCGAACAGCACGGCGCGGCCGCCGTAGCGCGCGAACCACGCGTCGGCCTTGTCCACGTCGGACGCATCGAACAGGGGCAGCCTGTCGGCGAGCCGCACCAGGCGCTCGCGCCCCAGCCATGCGCCGAGCCCGTACAGCGCCAGCGCGCCCACCACCGACCCGAGCGTGGTCCATGCGATCGCCCCCACCACCGAGAACCGGCCCTGCGCCGCCGTGAAGCCGGCCAGCGGCAGGATCACCTCGCTGGGGATGGGCGGGAACAGGTTCTCGGCCGCCACCGCCAGGCCCGCGCCCGCCCCGCCGACGGTGTCCATGAGGTCGACCGCCCAGCCGGCGAGCCCGCCGAGTTCCGCCCCCGCAGGGACCGCTTCCGCACCCATGTGTGCAGCCTATGCGCCCGCCGCACGTCCCATGGCCGCGGCGAGCGTGGCGCACCGTTGCGCGGCATCGGGCGGGTCGAGCACCGTGAATTCGACCCCGTGCAGCACCAGCCGCATCAGGAGGGCATCGAACGCGAACCGCCGCACGCGCACCGTGTGCTCGTCCGGGCCGTGCGATTCCACCTCCGCGTCGTGGAACCGCAGCGCCTCCTCCAGAGCCGTCTGCGCCGACCGCACCGAGAGGGTCGCCTCGTGCCACCTGCCGTCGATGTGCGCCCGCAGGTCGGCCTCCAGGGGCGGTATGGGCAGAGGCCCCAGGCTGGTGGGTGCCAGCGCGAAGGCGGTGATGTCGTCGAGCGGGCGCGCCATCCATCGGCGCGGGGTGCGGTCCAAGCCGGCCATGTACCAGCCGGGGTACTCGTACAGCAGGCGGTACGGCTCGAAGATGCCGATGCCGCGGATGTGGTCGGGCGTCTCGCTGGCGTAGTGGAGCAGGCGGTGCTCGGCGATCGCGCGGGTGACCGCGACGAGCAGCCCCTCCGGCAGTTCGACGGGCTGCCGGAGCTGCGGCGCGATGCGGGCGACCTCGGTGGCGGTGCGCCGGCGGAGACGGTCCGGCAGCAGCCTCTCGACGACGCCGAGGATTCGGCCGGCTGCGGCGTCGAAGGCCCCGCCTGCGATGGGCGATGCGGGATCCACCGTGCCCGCCACCGCGGTGAGCCCCACGGCCACCGCCACGGCCTCGTCGTCGTCCAGCACCAGCGGGGGAAGCCTGTCGCCCGGGCCGAGCCGGTAGTGGCCCTCCGGGCCGCTCTTCGCCCGCACCTCGTAGCCGAGAGCGCGCAGCCGGGCGGCATCACCGCGCACCGTGCGGGTGGTGGTGCCCAGCGCCGCGGCCAGCTCCGCGCCGCTCACGCCGTCCTTGCGCTGCAGGATCGCCAGCATCCGCCACAGCCTCGTCAGTGTGTCCCCCATGCGTGCCCCCGCGTCGTCACGTCCCCCGCGCCCCGCCGGCGCGCGTCCTCCTCCAGCGTGCCCGATCCGCGCCGTCCGGCCGGGCCGGCGAGCCGGGTTGTCCACAGGTCCGTCGCTGCTCCGTCCCTGCTCCGCCCCCGTCTCCGCCCTTGGTGCGCCGCCGCGGCGCGCTCCCG
>CAZDSL010000052.1:0-2715 GCA_964507655.1 uncultured Mycobacteriaceae bacterium
CCATCGGCGCCACCACGCTCGACGAGTACCGCAAGTACATCGAGAAGGACGCCGCGCTGGAGCGCCGCTTCCAGCCCGTGCAGGTGGGCGAGCCGTCGGTGGAGCACACCATCGAGATCCTCAAGGGGCTGCGCGACCGCTACGAGGCGCACCACCGCGTGTCGATCTCCGACAGCGCCCTCACCGCGGCGGCCACCCTGGCCGACCGCTACATCAGCGACCGCTTCCTGCCCGACAAGGCCATCGACCTCATCGACGAGGCCGGCGCCCGCATGCGCATCCGCCGCATGACGGCCCCGCCCGACCTGCGCGCCTTCGACGACCGCATCGCCGACGTGCGCCGCGAGAAGGAGTCCGCCATCGACGGGCAGGACTTCGAGAAGGCCGCCAGCCTGCGCGATCAGGAGAAGCAGCTCATCGCACAGCGCGCCGACCGCGAGAAGCAGTGGCGCTCGGGCGACCTCGACGTGGTCGCCGAGGTGGACGACCAGGAGATCGCCGAGGTCCTCGGCAGCTGGACGGGCATCCCGGTGTTCAAGCTGACGGAGGAGGAGACGAGCCGCCTGCTGCGCATGGAGGACGAGCTCCACAAGCGCATCATCGGGCAGCGCGACGCCGTCGCCGCCGTGTCCAAGGCCATCCGCCGCACGCGGGCCGGCCTCAAGGACCCGAAGCGCCCGTCCGGGTCGTTCATCTTCGCCGGGCCGTCGGGCGTCGGCAAGACGGAGCTGTCCAAGGCGCTCGCCGAGTTCCTCTTCGGCGACGACGACGCCCTGATCCAGATCGACATGGGCGAGTTCCACGACCGCTTCACCGCCTCGCGGCTCTTCGGTGCCCCTCCCGGCTACGTCGGCTACGAGGAGGGCGGCCAGCTCACCGAGAAGGTGCGGCGCAAGCCGTTCTCGGTGGTGCTCTTCGACGAGATCGAGAAGGCGCACCAGGAGATCTACAACACGCTCCTGCAGGTGCTCGAGGACGGCCGCCTCACCGACGGCCAGGGCCGGCTCGTGGACTTCAAGAACACGGTGCTGATCTTCACCTCGAACCTGGGCACCTCCGACATCTCCAAGGCCGTGGGGCTCGGTTTCACGTCGAACGACGCCGAGCAGGACAACTACGAGCGGATGAAGCTCAAGGTGCACGACGAGCTGAAGAAGCACTTCCGCCCGGAGTTCCTCAACCGCATCGACGACATCATCGTGTTCCACCAGCTCACCCGCGAGCAGATCATCGAGATGGTGGACCTGATGATCGGCCGCCTCGAGAACCAGCTCGCCGCCAAGGACATGGCGATCGAGCTCACCGACAAGGCCAAGTCGCTGCTGGCCAAGCGCGGCTTCGACCCGGTGCTGGGCGCCCGGCCGCTGCGCCGCACGATCCAGCGCGAGATCGAGGACCAGCTCTCCGAGAAGATCCTGTTCGGCGAGGTGGGCCCCGGCGAGATCGTCCTGGTCGACGTCGAGGGCTGGGACGGCGAGGGCTCCGGCGACAAGGCCAAGTTCACCTTCGCCGGCCAGCCCAAGCCGCGCGAGCTGCCCGACACCCCCGAGACGGCCATGGCCGCCGCGGGCGACGACGCGAACGGCGGCGAGACGGCGCCGGAGTGATCCCACGGCACCCGCCGGCGCGGGCGGCATCCGGACTCCGGATGCCGCCCGCGGCGCGTTGCGGCACGGGCGTGCGATAAACCCGGCTCACCGTGACTTTATTCGCGCGGGCGGCAATGATGGATGGTGCAAGGTCTTGCCGACGCGTCATCGCGCGGGCGCGGCCGCATCATGCCTGCGCAGCGGGGCGTGACGGCCGGCCGGCGGCGGTGGCGCCACCATCATGAGAGGACGTCACATGCCCAAGCGCAGCGCACGCACCGAGTGGACCGGCTCGTTCCAGGAGGGCTCGGGCAAGGTCGAGTTCACCAGCTCGGGGCTCGGCACGTTCACCACCTCGTTCCCCACGCGCTCGGCCGACGCCGCCAACGGCACCACCAGCCCCGAGGAGATGATCGCGGCCGCGCACTCCGCCTGCTTCGCGATGCAGCTCTCGGCCGTGATCGGTGAGGCCGGCGGCACGGTCAAGAAGCTCGACGTCACCGCCGAGGTGGGCCTGGGCCCCGACGACCCGGGCTTCAAGCTCACGGGCATCGCGCTGACGCTGCGCGGCGAGGTCGAGGGGCTCGACGCCGACGCCTTCGCCAAGGCCGCGCAGACGGCCAAGGAGATGTGCCCGGTGAGCAAGGCGCTCGCCGGCGTCGCCATCACGCTCGACGCGCAGCTGGTCTGAGCCGCGGGACGAACGCCGACGGCCGCGGCCCGGGGACCGTTCCCCGGGTCGCGGCCGTCCGTCGTCGGGTGCGGGGCGTCAGCCGCGGCGCACCGACTCGACCACCTCGAACTCCAGCAGCTCGGCGCCGGTGGCGACGGGCTTGGGCTTGTCGGCGTCGCCGTGCGTGCCGCGCTGGTCGGCCCACGCGCGGAACGCCTCCTCCGACTCCCACTCGGTGACCACGAAGTAGCGGTCCTCGCCGCGGACGGGCCGCAGCAGCTGGAACGAGACGAACCCGTCGAACCCCTCCACGGCGCGCTTGCGGGCGGCGAAGCGCTTCTCGAGCTCGGCGCCGGCGCCCTCGGGGATAGCGATGGCATTGATCTTCACGACTGTCATGCCCCCGACAGTACAGGTCACGGTAAGGGTGCCCTCAGTGTCGCGGCGGGCGCG
>CAZDSL010000052.1:2815-11938 GCA_964507655.1 uncultured Mycobacteriaceae bacterium
CGCGCCACCGGTACGGTCGTGCATCGTGGACATGCGTGGACTCGATCGCCTGGGCGTCACC
The DNA here is from genome assembly GCA_964507655.1 of uncultured Mycobacteriaceae bacterium. GTDB lineage: Bacteria > Actinomycetota > Actinomycetes > Mycobacteriales > Mycobacteriaceae > Tomitella. The sequence continues at coordinate 2,877 of CAZDSL010000052.1, forward strand.
GGTCACGGGGCGGAGCCGGATGCGCCGGCCCGCCCGATCCTGCTGCTGCACGGGCTGATGGGGCGGGGCCGCGCCTGGGCGCCGCACATCGGATGGCTCCGCCAGTACGGCCGGGTGTTCACCCTCGACGCCGCCTGGCACCGGGGCCGCGACTGGCGCGACGGCGCCGCCGCGCTGCCCGGCCCCGGCGACGCCTCGCTGCACACCGAGCGCTTCGTGGCCGACGCCGCCGCAGCGCTGGAGGCGGTGGGGGAGGGCCCCGCCGTGGTCGTCGGGCACTCGATGGGCGGGCTGCACGCCTGGGCGCTCGCGGCCCGCCGCCCCGAGCTGGTGCACGCGATCGTGGTGGAGGACATGGCCCCCGACTTCTCGGGCCGCACCACCGGGCCGTGGGACGCGTGGTTCGACAGCTGGCCGGTCGACTTCACGCGCGAGCAGGCCGTGGCGATGTTCGGCGACGTGGCCGGCGGCTACTTCCTCGACTCGTTCGACAGGACGGCCGACGGGTGGCGGCTGCACGGCCACATCGCCGTGTGGCGGGCCATCGCCAACCACTGGGGCACGCGCGACTACTGGGACGAGTGGGCGGGCACGCGCTGCCCGGCGCTGCTCATCGAGGCCGAGCACACCGCGACGCCCGAGGGGCAGATGCGCCGCATGGCCGGCTGGCACCGCGGCGCCGCCACCCGGTACGTGCGCGTCGACGGCGCGGGCCACCTGGTGCAGGCCGACGCGCCCGACGAGTACCGCGGCGCCGTCGAGGCGTTCCTCGCGGAGGTCGGCTGAGGCCCGGAGGCCGTCTTCGGTCCCTGGCCCGGTCTCAGTTCTCCCCGGGCAGCGCGAAGAGCCCGTCGCGGGTCTGCTCGATGAGGCCGTCGGCGAGCAGGGTGCCCAGTGCCCTGTCGCGCTGCCCGGGGTGCTCGGCCCAGGCCGCGTCCAGGCGCTCGCGGGGCACCGGGCCGGCGGCGTCGCGCAGCACGGCCATGAGCCGCCCGCGCGCCTGACGGTCGGTGCCCTCGAAGCGCTGGACCGCACGCTTGGGGCCCTCGTAGGCGGGGAACCCGAGGCTCCGCCACCGGCACTCGGCGAGCGGGCACCGGTCGCAGGAGGGGGAGCGCGCCGTGCACACCAGCGCGCCGAACTCCATGATCGCCGCCGAGAAGCGGGCCGCGGAGGCGTCGTCGGCGGGAAGGAGCGCGGCCACGTCGTCCAGATCGCGCCGGGTGGACGGCGGGCCCGGGTCGCCGCGCCCGTGCACGGCGCGGGCGACGACGCGGCGCACGTTGATGTCGACCACCGGCACGCGCCGGCCGTGCGCGAAGCACGCCACCGCCCGGGCCGTGTAGGCGCCGATGCCGGGCAGCGCGAGCAGCACGTCGACGTCGGCGGGCACCGCATCGCCGTGCTCGCGGGCGAGGATCCCGGCGCACTCGTGCAGGCGCAGCGCGCGGCGCGGGTAGCCCAGCCGGCCCCACTCGCGCAGCACCTCGCCCGCGGGCGCCGCGGCCATCGCCGACGGCACCGGCCAGCGCTGCACCCAGCGCCGCCAGATCGGCAGCACCCGGGCCACGGGCGTCTGCTGCAGCATGATCTCGGAGATGAGGATGTGCCACGCCGAGGCGCCCGGCTCGCGCCAGGGCAGGTCGCGGCCGTGCACGTCGTACCAGGCGAGCAGGTGCGGGACGAGCGCGCCCGCCGCCTCCCCGGCGCCCGCCGCGGGGCCCGTGCCGTCCCCGGCGCCCGGCGCGTTCGTGCGGCCCATCGGACTCCCTCCGTGCTGTCGTCGACGGACGCAAGTGTACTGGTCAGTAGCGGTGAGTCCGATCGCTCTAGGTGCCGATGATCGGGAACCCGAGTGAATCGCCGGCCGGCGCCGGGTTCATACTTTTGCCATGCCGAACATGACACCCGCACAAGCCTGGGCCGCCCTCAAGGACGGCAACCGCCGCTTCGTGGAGGGCAAGCCGCGCCACCCCTCGCAGGACGCCGACCGGCGCGCCGAGCTGGTGGCCGCGCAGCACCCCACCGCCGTGATCTTCGGATGCGGTGATTCCCGCGTCGCCGCCGAGATCACCTTCGATCAGGGGCTGGGCGACGTGTTCGTCGTCCGCACCGCCGGCCACGTCCTCGACGACAGCGTCACCGGCTCCATCGAGTTCGCCACCGAGCTGCTGCGGGTGCCGCTGGTCGTGGTCCTCGGCCACGACAACTGCGGCGGCCTGGGCGCCACCATCGACGCGATCGACAACGGCGCCGTGCCGCCCGGGTTCGTGCGCAGCATCGTCGAGCGCGTGGCGCCGTCGGTCCTGCAGGGCCGGCGCGAGGGGCTGACCACGTTCGACGAGCTGCTGGGCAAGCACGTCATGGAGACGGCGAAGCTGCTCATGGAGCGCTCGCGCCTCATCGCCGAGCGGGTCGAGGCCGGCGAGTGCGCCATCGTGGGCCTCACCTACACGCTCAGCGACGGGCACATGGAGCTGCGCGGGGTCATCGGCGACATCGGCGAAGATGTGAAGTAACCCCCGTTCGACACGCCGGACGCGATGCGCCGCGCCGCCGGAACCCTCGCCTACCGTTGTCGGCGTGTGGGAACCGCAGGGGCCACTGCCCCAAGAGATCTACCGGCGCCGGCGCATCGCGGCGGCCGGCGTGGCGTTCGTCGTGCTGCTCATCGTGATCGTCGTGGTGGCGGTCTCGTGCAGCGGCGGCTCCGACGAGCAGCCCTCCGCCGCCGCGGCCGCCACCACCACCGACACCGCGGCCGAGGCCGGGGCCACCGCCTCGCCCGCCGCCACCACCACCACGGCGCCCGCCGGCGAGGCCCCGCAGCCGGCCGGCACGCCCGCCCCGAGCGGCACCCCAGCGCCGGACGACACCGTCCCCGGCGGCCAGTGCTCCGACGCCGCGATCGGGCTGACCGTGCAGCCCGAGCAGGCCAACTACACGGCGGGCGACCCGGTCACCTTCATCACCACCGTCACCAACATCGGCTCGGTGCCGTGCGTGCGCGACCTCAGCGGGCCGCTGGTGGTCAACACCGTCGCCACCGTCGACGGCACCCAGGTGTGGTCCAACGCCGACTGCTTCCCGGGCACCGGCAGCGACATCCGCACCCTCAAGCCCGGCGAGCAGGCCCAGTTCAAGATGGTCTGGGCCGGCACCTCGTCCAGCGGCGGCTGCGCACCCGACCAGCGCCAGCAGCTGCCCGCCGGCGTCTACGCCGTCACCTCGCACCTCGGCGCGATGGTGAGCAAGCCGGTGCCGTTCAACATCCACTGACGGGCGCTTCCACCCGCCGGCCCGCCCGTCCTGGCCGCGTCAGCCCAGCCGCTCGGCGATGCCCACCTCGGCGAGCCGCGAGAGGCCCTCGCGGATGTGCCGCGACCACATCGTGGTGATCCCGTCCACCGACTGCAGGTCGGCCGCGCTGGCGGCGAGCAGCTCGTGCAGGTTGCCGAAGGTGCCGACGAGCTTGTCGACCTGCGAGAACTGCACCCGGGGGATGCGCGTGAGCAGCCGGTAGCCGCGCGGCATGACGGGGGCGTCGAGCGAGTCGATGGTGGGGGTGTAGCCGAAGGCGCGCGCGAGCATGGTGAGGTCGAGCAGGTCGGCGCCGGTGAGCTGGTCGATCGACTCGAGCACGGTGCGGATGGCGGCGCCGTCGGGGCGGGACTCGCCGGGCAGGTAGTCGCGCACCAGCAGCTCGCGGCTGGCGTCCTTGTTGCCGACGAGATCTTCGAGCTGCAGCGCGAGCTGGCGCCCGTCGGTGCCCAGCTCGATGACGTGCTTCTCGAGCTCGTTCGACTGGCGGCGCACCATCTCGAGGCGCTGCACCACCGTCATGGCGTCGCGCAGCGTGACGAAGTCTTCGATCTCGATCACCGACAGCTGCCGGTCGACCTCGTCGAGGCGCGCACGGTACCGCTCGAGCGTGGCGATGGCCTGGTTGGCGCGCGACATGATGGTGCTGGAGTTCTCCACCAGGTGCCGGTGCCCGCCCACGTACACGCTGACGATGCTCATCGACTGGCTGACCGAGACGACGGGGTAGCCCGTCTGGATGGCGGTGCGCTCGGCGGCGCGGTGGCGGGTGCCCGACTCCTCGGTGGGCAGGCTCGCGTCGGGCATCAGCTGCACGTTGGCGCGCAGGATGCGGGAGCCGTCGGTGGAGAGCACCACGGCGCCGTCCATCTTGGACAGCTCGCGCATGCGGGTGGGGGCGAAGGCGACGTCGAGCTCGAAGCCGCCGTCGCACAGGCTCTCCACGAGCGGGTCGTAGCCGAGGACGATGAGTGCGCCGGTGCGGCCGCGCAGGATGCGCTCGAGCCCGTCGCGCAGCCCGGTGCCCGGTGCCAGGCGGGCGATGGTGTCGCGCAGGCTAGCCGTGGGGCGTCGCTCTTCGGTGGACACGTACGCGCCTTCCTCCCGTCGTGCGTGCGCGGCGGCCGACCCGCCCGCGCCGTACCCTCCCCTGCGGGAGCCCCGTGCCGGGCGGACGGCGGCACCCGGGGCGCGCCGCGGCGCGCAGTGGGTGTGCCATCGCACATCTGCCGGAGCTGCGCAGCGGCCCTTTCGGGCCGGGACTTAGATTACCTGCACATGAGCAGCACTTGGACGGTACCCGCGGAAGCAGAGCCGCCGGTGCGGCATCCCGAGGCGCCCGCGCCGGGTGCGCCGATGCCGCCGCATTGGCACGGCTGCTACGGCTGCCGCAGCCTGGCCGACGCCGGGCTGCAGCTCGCCGCCTACGCGGGCGAGGGCGCCGCCGTGCAGGGCGAGATGCGCGTGGATCCGGCCTTCGAGGGCGGCCCCGGCGTGATCCACGGCGGCATCCTCGGGTCGGTCTTCGACGAGATGATGGGCTTCGGCGCCAAGATGCTGGGCCTGGAGGTGGTGACGGCGCACCTCGAGGTGGACTACGCGCGCCCGATCCCGCTGCATTCGACGCTGCAGGTGCGCGCCGAGGTGCAGGGCGTGCTGCGCCGCAAGGTCTACGTGGAGGCCCGGGCGCGGCTGGCGGGCGAGGAGAAGCCTGTGGGCACGGCGCGGGCGCTGTTCATCACCATCGACCACGCGGAGCACTTCCGCGACCTGGAGGGCAACTCGACGCGCCTGTGACGGGCCGTCACTGCGCGAGGCCGGCGTGCAGCGCGTCGAGCACCGTGGCCACCTCCACCGCGCGCACGCCCGGGGGCGTCGGCCCTGCGCCGGGCGGCACCAGCGCGGTGGTGAACCCCAGCCGGGCGGCCTCGGCGATGCGCCGGCCCACACCGGTGACCCGCCGCACCTCGCCCGCGAGCCCCACCTCGCCCAGCACCACGGTGTGCTCGCGCAGGGGGCGCCCGGTGGCGGCCGAGGCGAGGGCCAGCGCCAGGGCCAGGTCGGCCGCCGGCTCGGTGACGCGCATGCCGCCGACGGTGGCGACGTAGACGTCGGACTTGCCGAACGGGATGCGCGCGTGCCGCTCGACCACCGCGAGGATCATCGCCACCCGGGACGAGTCGAGCCCGCTCACGGCGCGCCGCGGCGACGGGAGCGACGTGTCGACCTTGAGCGACTGCAGCTCGCCCAGCAGGGGCCGCTTGCCGTCCATCGTCACCGTGACGGCCGTGCCGGGCACCGCGGCATCGCGATGGTGCAGGAACAACCCGGACGGGTCGGCGACGCCGACGATGCCGTCGTCGCGCAGCTCGAAGCAGCCCACCTCGTCGGCGGCGCCGAAGCGGTTCTTCACGCCGCGCACCATGCGCAGCGTGGAGTTCTTGTCGCCCTCGAAGTGCAGGACGACGTCCACCAGGTGTTCGAGCGTGCGCGGGCCGGCGACGGCGCCGTCCTTGGTGACGTGGCCGATGAGCAGCACGGCGATGCCGCGCGTCTTGGCCAGCGTGGTGAGCGCGGAGGTGACCGCCCGCACCTGGGTGGTGCCGCCGGTGACGCCGTCGGCGTCGGGCGCGAGCATGGTCTGCACCGAGTCGACCACCAGCAGCGAGGGCGAGGCCTGCTGCACGTGGCCGAGGACGGTGGTGAGGTCGGACTCGGCGGCGAGGAGCACGTCGTCATGCAGGGTGCCCGTGCGCTCGGCCCGCAGCCGCACCTGGCCGGCCGACTCCTCGCCGGTGACGTACAGGGCGCGGCCCTGCCCACGCCGGGCCCACCGGTGCACCACCTCGAGCAGCAGCGTCGATTTGCCCACCCCCGGCTCGCCCGCCAGCAGCACCACCGCGCCGGGCACGATGCCGCCGCCGAGGACCCTGTCCAGCTCGGCGACGCCGGTGGGCAGCGCGCGGGAGGCGGTGACGTCGATCTGCGTGAGCGGCACGGCGGGCGTGGACGGCAGCAGCGCCGTGAGCGTGCGCGCCGCGGGGCGGGCGGCGGCCCCCGACGCGGCGACGGCCTCCACCGTCTCCTCCAGCGTGCCCCACCCGCCGCAGCCGGGGCATCGGCCGACCCACTTGGGCGTGCTGTGGCTGCACTCGCTGCAGCGGAAGGCGACTCGGGTCTTGGGCACGCCTGCAGCCTAGGCGCCGGCACCGACACCATCGCCGCGGCGGGCCGCCGCGATGGTGCGGGCGGGTGCGGGCGGGTGCGGACGGGTGCGGAGGGGTTCAGACTCGCCGAGGGCCCCCGGTGCGCGTGGCGCGGGGACCCTCGGTGGCGTGGCGCGGGGCTGGCGTGCGGCCCCGCGCGGCGTCGTCAGTGCTCGGTGGAGCGCTCGCCGACCCACGTGGCGGGGACGGTGATCGGGACCTCGACGGTGAGCGGCTCGACGCCCTGGAAGCGGAACTCCGCGTCGACGTTGGTGCCGGGCCGGTGGGTGCCGGGCAGGGTGAGCGGCGCGGTGTCGATGGTGTGCAGGTGCGCGATGTCGTCGATCTCCTGCGCGCCCGACTGGCCGGTGCCGCCCAGCGGCACGCAGCCGGTGGTGGACCCGGGCTCGACGGCGGGGGTGGGCGAGGTGGCGGGCGTGGTGCCGGGCACGGACCCGCCGGCCTGCTTCTCCAGCTCGGCCGGGGTGGGCGTCGTCAGCGAGACGCCGGCGCACAGCGTGGCCGGCGCCTGCTCGATGTCGACCTGCTGGCCCTCGATGGTGATCTGCTCGAGCGGGTAATCGGTGTGCGCGCTGGCGTTGGCGGCAGTGAACACCAGGTGGAACGGGCCGCCGGCGGCCGCGGCGTCCTTGGTGGCGAGCACGAGCTGGATGTCGTTGACGGTGATGTCGCCGTTGGCGGACTGCACCGTGCTGCCGGTGACGGCCGACGTCTGCGTGTCGGTCTGGCTGATCTGGCCGGCGCCGCAGGCCGAGAGGCTCAGCGCGGCGGCCGCGGCGAGGGCGGTGACGGCTGCCCCGCGGCGGCCGAGCAGACGGCGGACTCCTGTGCGGGAAGTCGACGCAATTGAGGCTGTCACGGGTGATCCTCCAGGGCGTGTCGCGTGGTCTGTGCTCGGCCGGTGGTGCCGCCGCGCACGGGGTTGTGTCCGGAACCGCGCACCGCCCGCGGGTGGTGCGCGGCCCCGCCGTCGGGGCGTGCCGCGCTCGGGAGGATCGTACCCGCCGAGAACCGCACGCCGCCGGGGCATGGGAATTTCTCCTACAGACAGTAGTGCGCCGCCTCACCGGCCCCGACGGGAGGGTCCCGGGCGGGGCCGCGGGCGGGACGCCGGGGGGCGCCGCGGGGCCCCGAATCGGCTGACGGACGCTCGTTCGGTTTGACAACGGCGGTGACGAGCCCACGCCACTGCGTCCCTGACCTGCGAGGACGATGTACCCGCTGGTGGACGGCGTGTTAAGATGGGCACATCGAAAGGGGAATCGGACAGATGAATTTCAGTGTCGGAGACACCGTCGTTTACCCCCATCACGGTGCGGCGTTGATCGAGGCTATCGAGATGCGCACCATCAAGGGGGAGGCCAGGGAGTACCTGGTGCTCCGTGTGGCTCAGGGTGATCTGACGGTCCGCGTGCCGGCGGCCAACGCCGAGTACGTCGGTGTTCGTGACGTTGTCGACCAGGAGGGGCTCGACAAGGTCTTCGAGGTGCTGCGCGCGCCGCACACCGAAGAGCCCACGAACTGGTCGCGGCGCTACAAGGCCAACCTGGAGAAGCTGGCCTCGGGTGATGTGAACAAGGTGGCCGAGGTGGTGCGCGACCTTTGGCGTCGCGAGCAGGACCGCGGCCTGTCGGCGGGCGAGAAGCGCATGCTCGCCAAGGCCCGCCAGATCCTCGTGGGCGAGCTGGCCCTCGCGGAGAACACCGACAACGACAAGGCCGAGTCGATCCTCGACGAGGTGCTGGCCACCGCGTCGTGACGGCACCCGACCCGTCCCGGGCCGGAGCGCAGCCTCATTCCACGGCCGGCGGCGGAACGACCATCGCGATCGTTCCCGCCGCCGGTCGTGGCGTGCGTCTGGGCGCCCTCGAACCCAAGGCCTTCATCCCCGTCGCGGGCGTGCCGATGCTGCGCCGCGCCGTCGACGGGCTGGTCGCATCGGGCCGGATCGACACGGTGGTGGTCGCCGTGCCGCGCGGCTACGAGGAGCGGGCGCGCGGGATGCTCGCCGGCGTCGCCGCCGGCATCGTGGTGGTGGAGGGCGGCGCGGAGCGTTCCGATTCGGTGCGCGCGGCCCTCGCGGCGGTGCCCGGCGCGCGGCGGGTGCTGGTGCACGACGCGGCCCGCGCGCTCACGCCTCCGCGGCTGGTGGCCGACGTGGTCGACGCGCTCGCCGCGGGCGCCCGGGCGGTGATCCCCGGCGTGGCGGTGGCGGACACCATCAAGTCGGTGGAGGCGCGCCCCGGGGGCGGCGAGACGGTGACCGGCACACCCGACCGCTCCCGGCTGCGTGCCGTGCAGACGCCGCAGGGCTTCGACGCCGGCGTGCTGCGTGCGGCGCACGAGGGCGACGCCGACGCCACCGACGATGCCGCGCTGGTGGAACGGGCCGGCGTCCCCGTGACGGTGGTGCCCGGCGACGCGCGGGCGTTCAAGATCACCGGGCCGCTGGACCTCACGCTGGCCGAGGCGCTGCTGGCGGGGGAGGGCGGCGGCGTGGCGGGCGGTGCCGTG
>CAZDSL010000053.1:0-11926 GCA_964507655.1 uncultured Mycobacteriaceae bacterium
TGCGGCCGGGTCCTCCGGCGCGCGGGTGTGATCGATGAGTCGCGTCATGGTTCCCCCGTTGCTCGACCCGGGCGGCGACGCGCCCGGACGGTGCTGGACATCGAGCCCGCGGGGGAGGCGCGGACACTTCGCATCATGGCAGAATGTGTCTGCGGCCACCACCCGGGGGTAGGACGCCTCTGCGGCGCAGGGGTCCGGCCGCACGAGCGAAGGCGGGGATTGCGCACAGATGGTCACACGGCTGAGCAGCCAGGACGCCGCGTTCTTCCATGTGGAGGAGGATTCCGCCCCGGCGCACCTGTGCACGCTCGGCGTGTTCGAGAGGGCCGGCGCCCGCGTGGCGTACGAGCAGCTGCTGGCGCTGGTGGAGGCGCGCCTGGCCCGCGTGCCCCGCTATCGCCAGCGGGTGCGCGAGGTGGCGGGCGGGCTGATGCGGCCCGTGTGGGTCGATGATGCCGACTTCGACATCACCTACCACGTGCGCGTCTCGGCGCTGCCGCGGCCGGGCTCGCCCGACCAGCTCAACGACCTCGTCGCGCGGCTCATCTCGCGCCCACTCGACCGCGCCCGGCCGCTGTGGGAGATGTACCTGATCGAGGGGCTGGAGGACGACCGCTTCGCCGTCTTCACCAAGTCGCACCGCGCCATGGTCGACGCCGCCGGCGGCGCCCTCGACATCGCCCAGGCCCTGCTCGACACGTCGCCCGAGCCGCCGGAGCCCGGCCGCGACGAGTGGATGCCCCGCCCCGCCCCCGGCCGGCTGGGGCTCGTAGTCGACGGCCTCGCCGGCGTGGTCTCGCGCCCCGCGTCCGGTGTCGACATGGTCGCCTACGCGTTCGGCGACGTCCTCGACGCCGCGGCCAAGGCGGGCCGCACGGTGGCGGACGTGGCCGCCGTGCTGCGCGGGGCCACCGCGCCGCCGCCGCCCGCGGCGCTCACGGCGCGGCGCTCGTCGGGCCGCCGCTACGCCACGGCGCAGGCCGAGCTGACGCACTTCAAGAAGGTGCGCGCCCGCTTCGGCGGCTCGATCAACGACGTCGCCCTCGCGGTGGTGTCGGGGGTGCTGCGCAGCTGGCTGGTCTCGCGCGGGCATCCCGTGGGCGCGTCCACCACCGTGCGCGCGCTGGTGCCGCTGTCGGTGTATCCGGGCGACCACGCGGGCCCAGGCGCCCCGCCGTCGGTGGCGCGCCGCAGCCCGGCGGGCGACCGCTACCCCGTGGGCCCGGCCTACGGGGCGACGACCATGGAGCTCGCGCTGGTAGACCTGCCCGTCGGCGAGCCCAACCCCATCGTCCGGCTCTCGCAGATCTCGCACGCCATGCGGGTGCGGCCCGGCGCGTCGCGGGCGGTCGCGGCCCGCAACCTGATCCGGCTCTCGGGCTTCGCCCCGCCCACGATGCACGCGATGGGGGCGCGGGTCACCGGGTCGATCTCGCGCCGGGCGTTCCACCTCGTCGTCACCAACGCGCCCGGCCCGCAAGACCCGGTCTACTTCGCCGGCGCCCGCATGACGGCGATGTATCCGGTGCTGCCGCTGGTGCCGGGGCAGGCCCTGACCATCGGCATCACCTCGTATGACGGCATGCTGTTCTTCGGGTTCGGCGCCGAGCGGGAGTCGATGCCCGACCTCCCCATGATCCCCGGTCTGGTGCACGAGGCGCTCGACGAGCTGCTCGAATCGCTCTGACGCCGCGCCGGCGCCGGCCGCCCGCCACCGCCACACCGACAGGAGGCCCCATGAGGGTGTACGTGCCGATGACGATTCCCATGCTCGAGGAGCTCGCCCGCGACCGCCTCTTCCTGCCGCTCGGCGGCACGGCCTTCGCGGTGACGCCGGCGCTGCGCGAGGAGTACACGGCCGACGGCGACGACGAGCTCGCCGAGGTGGCCATGGGGGAGGCCGCGCGCGCGTCGCTGCGGCTGCTGGCCACGGCCCCGTCGGCGCGGCCCCGGCGGGCGGTGGTGAGCGCCGACGTGCCGGCCGCCGAGCCCCGGCCCGACCTCGACGCCGCGGTGGTGCGCGTGACCGAGCCGATCACGCTCAAGCAGGTGGCCGCCGTGCACGTCGACCTCGAGGACGCCGAGCAGGACGTCCGCCGCGCCGCCGAGATGGTGGACGCCGCGGACCTGGGCGACGAGGACGCCGAGCTCGCCGTCGGCGACGCCGAGGACCACCCTCTGGCCTGGTACGCCACGCAGGAGCTGCCGTTCCTGCTCGAGCTGATGTAGCGCGGCCGCCGCCGCGGAGCGGCACGCGTGTGCGCCCGGCCGCCGCGATGCGGTAACCTACGGTAGCGTAGGTTACGGCGGCCGCGGGTGCGGTGCGGCAGCGACACGACGAGGGGACGGCACACGTGGGATTCGACCTGGGAGACAAGGTCGCGCAGGTGCGCAGGTGGCTGGAGGAGCCCGCGGAGGGCGTCGCCACCACGCACTCGCCGCGGATGAACATGCTGCGCGGCGCGGTGGCGCGGGTCACCACGCCCCTGCTGCCGGACGACTACCTGCACCTGGTCAACCCGCTGTGGTCGGCGCGCGAGCTGCGCGGCCGCATCGTCGAGGTGCGGCCCGAGACGGCCGACTCGGCCACGCTGGTGATCCGGCCCGGCTGGGGCTTCCGGTTCGACCACGAGCCGGGCCAGTACATCGGCATCGGGCTGCTGGTGGACGGCAAGTGGCACTGGCGCTCGTACTCGCTCACCTCGCCGCCCGTGCGCGAGGACAGGCTCATCTCGATCACCGTCAAGGCGATGCCGGAGGGCTTCCTGTCCACCCACATCGTGGGCGGCGTCGAGCCGGGCACGGTGGTGCGGCTCGCGGCTCCGCAGGGCAACTTCGCGCTGCCCGAGCCGCTGCCGGACAGGATGCTGTTCCTCACCGCGGGCAGCGGCATCACGCCGATCATCTCGATGCTGCGCACCATGGACCGCCGCGGCCGCGTGCCCGACATCATGCACATCCACTCGGCGCCCACCGAGGAGGACACCCTCTTCCGCGGCGAGCTGGCCGAGATCCGGCAGCGCCACCCCGGCCTGCGCGTGCACCTGCAGTACACGCGCGCCATGGGGCGTTTCGACCTGGCACGGCTCGACGAGGTCTGCCCCGACTGGCGCGAGCGCGAGGTGTGGGCGTGCGGGCCGGCGGGCATGCTGGCCGACGCCGAGGCCCGCTGGCAGGAGGCCGGCCTCGAGGCGCGGCTGCACCTGGAGCGCTTCGCCGTCGACCGCAGCGGCCAGGAGGGCGACGGCGGCACCGTCACCTTCGCCCGCACCGGCCGGTCGCTGGCCATCGACGGGGCCACCACCCTGCTCGAGGCGGGGGAGCGGGCCGGGGTGCAGATGCCCTTCGGCTGCCGCATGGGCATCTGCCAGACCTGCGTCGTTCCGCTGGAGTCGGGTGCCGTGCGGGATCTACGCAACGGTAAGGTGCATGAGGAAGGGAGCCGGATCCAGACGTGCATCAGCACCGCGGCCGGCGACTGCACCCTCGATCTCTGACGAGGGCGGCGCCGGGCGGCTCCGGGGGGAGCCCGGGCGCCGCGGGCGGTGCAGACCCCGGTGGCGGGCAGGCCCCGGCGCAGGGCGGGAGGCGCCGGGGCGGTCCGACCGCACACGAACACACAGAGGACCGGAAATGGCGATCACGGACGTCGGCGTCTACGCCCACCTCTCCGCCGAGGACATCGAGTCCCTGCGGCGCGAGCTCGACGCGATCCGCGCCGATGTGGAACGGTCCCGCGGCGCGCGCGACGCCCGCTACGTGCGCCGCACCATCGTCGCCCAGCGGGTGCTCGAGGTGGCCTCGCGGGCGGTGATCACCGCGGCGCGCACGCGGGCCGGCGCGGCCGCGGGGGCCGTGGGCCTGGCGGTGGCCAAGAGCATCGAGAACATGGAGCTCGGCCACAACGTCAGCCACGGCCAGTGGGACTGGATGAACGAGCCCGAGATCCACTCCACCACCTGGGAGTGGGACATGGCGTGCGTCTCGGCCCAGTGGAAGCATTACCACAACTACCTGCACCACAAGTACACCAACGTCCTCGGCATGGACGACGACATCGGCTTCGGCATCATGCGCGTCTCGCGCGATCAGCCCTGGAAGCCCTTCTACCTCATCCAGCCGGTGCAGAACCTCCTGCTGGCGCTCGCCTTCGAGTGGGGGATCGGGCTGCACGACATCAAGCTCGGCAAGCTGCGCGGCACGCCGGAGGAGCGCGCGCACACCCGGGCGCAGCTGCGCGCGTTCGGGCGCAAGATCCGCCGCCAGGCGGGCAAGGACTACGTGCTGTTCCCGGCGCTGAGCGGCCCGCGCTGGAAGCGCACCCTCGCCGCGAACGCCGCCGCCAACGTGCTGCGCAACCTGTGGGCGTACGTGGTGATCTTCTGCGGGCACTTCCCCGACGGGGCCGAGAAGTTCCTGCCCGACGACGTGGCCGGCGAGACGCCGGGCGAGTGGTACCTGCGCCAGATGCTGGGCACCGCCAACTTCGACGCCGGCCCGGTGCTGGCGTTCATGTCGGGCAACCTGTGCTACCAGATCGAGCACCACCTGTTCCCCGACCTGCCCAGCAACCGCTACGCGGAGATCTCCGAGCGCGTGCGGGCGGTGTGCGACAAGTACGACCTGCCCTACACCACCGGCCCGCTCACCCGGCAGTACCTGCTCACGCTGCGCACCATCGTCAAGCTCTCGCTGCCCGACGCGCTGCTCACCGCCACGGCCGACGACGCCCCGGAGACGGGCTCCGAGCGCCGCTTCGGCGCGCCGACCGTCTCCACGGTCAACCCGCTCACGGGGCGGCGCCGCGGCCTGCGCACCGCCCTGCGCGAGCTGCGCGCCCAGCGCGGCCGCACGGTGCGCGCGGCGTGAGCACCGCGGTCGGCGAGGTGACGGCCGGGGGAGTCCGCATCGCCTACCGGCTCACCCGCCCGCGCCGCCCCGCCGCCGGCGCGGACGTGCCGGTGCTGCTCATCCACGGCATGGGCGGCGACGCGCACACCTGGGACCGCGTCGCCCGCACCCTGCGCTCGCGCGGGCGCACGGTGCTCGCGGCCGACCTGCGCGGTCACGGCCGCAGCGGGCGGGCGCCGTCGTACCGGTTCGCGGAGTTCGCCGACGACATCGAGGCGCTGTGCGAGCGCGCCGGCTTCGCACGCTACGACGTGGTGGGGCACTCGCTGGGCGGGCGCACCGCGTCGATCGTGGCGCAGCGCCGGCCCGGGCTGGTGCGCCGCCTGGTGCTCGAGGAGATGCCGATGCCGCTGCGCGCGGGCGACCCGGCCCCCGAGGTGCCCGTGCACCGGCCCACCCCGGCCGAGGTGTGGCGTGCGGCGGCCGCCCTCGCGCGCAGCCCGCGCGGGTTCCTCGCCTACGACCGCGCGCTCACCGACCCGGCCATGCAGCAGTTCCGCACCCCCGATCCGGCCTGGTGGGAGGGGCTGTCGGGGATCACCGCGCCGGTGCTGTTCCTGCGCGGCACCCGCCCGGGCAGCATGGTCGACCCGCACCTGTTCGGCGCGCTGCGGCGGGCCCTGCCGGCGATGACGGTGCACGAGGTGCCGTGCGGGCACAGTATCCACCGCGACCGGCGCGCGCACTTCGAGTCCGCCGTGCTGCCGTTCCTGGCCGACCTGAGCGGCGCCGGCGCCGGGGGCTAGTGTCGTCGTGTCCGTTCCCGGGCGCCCCGGCACGGGGCCCGGCGGCACGCCCACCGGTGTCGTCCCTCGTGCGGAGGCCCCGCACACCGAAGGAGGCACCGTGACAGGCCGGGGGCACCAGCCGCGCGACATCACGCATCTCGCGGACTTCACCGCGCACCGGCGCATACTGCTCATCACCGCGCTGGCGCTGCCGGTGGGCGTGCTGGGCGCGTGCGCCGCCTGGGCGCTGCTCAAGCTCATCGGCCTCATCACCAACCTCGTGTTCTACCAGCGGCTCGACACCGCCCTGGTCGCGCCGGGCGCCGGCTCGCACAGCCCGTGGCTGATCCTCGCGGCCCCGGTGCTCGGCGGGCTCATCGTGGGGCTCATGGCGCGCTACGGCTCCGAGAAGATCCGCGGGCACGGCATGCCGGAGGCGATCGAGGCGATCCTGCTCGGCGGCAGCCGCATCCAGCCGCGGGTGGCCGCGCTCAAACCGGTGTCGTCGGCGGTGGCGATCGGCTCGGGCGGACCGTTCGGCGCCGAGGGGCCCATCATCATGACCGGCGGCGCGCTGGGCTCGCTGCTGGCCCAGTTCCTGCGGCTCACGGCCGACGAGCGCAAGACGCTGCTGGTGGCCGGGTCGGCCGCGGGCATGGCGGCCACCTTCAACACGCCGTTCGCCGCGATCCTGCTGGCGGTGGAGCTGCTGCTGTTCGAGTGGCGGCCGCGCAGCTACATCCCGGTGGTCGCCGCGGTGGGCGTGGCGACGCTGCTGCGCCGGGTGATGCTGGGCGGCGGCGCGCTGTTCCCCAGCACCGGCGCCTTCCACATGAGCCCGGGCGCGTGGGCGCTGTGCGTCGTCACCGGCATCGTCTCGGGCCTGCTGGCCGTGGTGGCGACGACGCTGGTGTACGCCTCGGAGGACATGTTCCGCCGCCTGCCCGTGCACTGGATGTGGTGGCCGGCCATCGGCGGCCTCGTGATCGGCATCGGCGGGCTGTTCGTGCCGCAGGCGCTGGGCGTGGGCTACGACGTGATCGGCGCCGAGCTGGACGGGTCCATCGGGATCGGCCTGGTGGCGGGCATCCTGGTGGTGAAGACGCTGATCTGGTCGCTGTCGCTGGGGTCGGGCACCTCGGGCGGCGTGCTGGCGCCGATGTTCATGATCGGCGGCGCCCTCGGCGCGCTGGAGGCGCAGATCTTCCCGCACGTGGGCCCCGGCTTCTGGGCGCTGGTGGCGCTGGCCGGGGTGCTCGGCGGCGTGATGCGCTCGCCGATCACGGGCGTGGTGTTCGCGGCCGAGCTCACCCACCGGTTCGATGCGCTGCTGCCGCTCATCATCGGCGCCACGGCCGCCTACGCGGTGTCGGTGCTGGTGCTCAAGCGCTCGGTGCTCACCGAGAAGATCGCCCGGCGCGGGTACCACGTCTCGCGCGAATACGACGTCGACCCGCTCGAGATCCTGTTCGTGGGCGAGGTGATGGACACGGGCATCGTCAGCTTCGCGGGCGACGTCACCGTGGGCGACGCGCACGACTCGCTCAGCGGCGACGACCCGGAACGGCGCGCCGACCGCCGCCAGCGCCTGTATCCGGTGCTCGACGGGGACGACGGGCTGGTGGGCGTGGTCACCGCCGGCATGCTCGCTGCTGCGGTGGGGCGGGGCGAGTCGGACGGGCCGCTCGCCGCGCTCGCCGTCCCGCCCATCGTCACCCGCCCGGACGAGACGCTGCGGTCGGCGGCGATGGACATGGCGGGCGACGAGATCACGCGCATGCCGGTGGTCGAGCGTGCCGATCCGCGCCGGGTGGTGGGGCTCGTGACGCTGCCGATGCTGCTGGCCGGCCGGCAGAAGGACCTGCACGAGGCCCGGGTGACCGAGCGGATGCTGAGCCTGCGCGTGGTGCGCCCCCGCTGGCTGGGCCGCGCCGAGCGGGTGGGGGCGGCCGCGGGCGACGGTCCCGGGCCCCGCGGCTGACGCGGGCCGCCTGACGCGCGACGGCCCCCGCCGCAATGGCGGGGGCCGTCGTGGCGGTGCCTGTCAGGAGGCCGGGCGCACCGTCTTCATCGCCCGGTCGACCTCCCAGAACGCGCGCAGCGACAGCAGCGCGCCGGCGTCGTCCACCCGGTAGATGAACACGCCCTCGGCGTCGATCACGTGGCCGCCCATGGTGGTGCGGATCCGCCCGATGTTGGCCACCTCGCTGCCGCAGGCCACCGAGTCGTCGATGAGGAACTCGATCGCGTCGGTCTTGGCGATGGCCATGTCCCAGAAGCGTCCGATCGCCTCGTGGCCGTGGTGTCCGGCGCCCTCCGGGTCGAAGCCGGAGGGGCCCACCGGGTCCTCCACCCAGCCGTCCTGGGCGAACAGCGCCAGCCAGGCGTCCTTGTCCTTGGCCCGCACGGCCGCCATCGAGCGGCGGGAGGCGATGCGGGCGGGGTGCTCGGCGTCCGCGCCGGCGCCGGCGTCGTCGTTGCTCACTGCGCCTCCTTGCGTGCGGGCTTGTCGGCGCCCACGACCCACATCGAGAAGTACTGCGAGCCGCCGCCGTAGGCGTGGCCCAGGGCCGTGCGGGCGCCCTCCACCTGGTGCGCGCCGGCCTTGCCGGTCACCTGGATGGCGGCCTCGGCGAAGCGGATCATCCCCGACGCGCCGATGGGGTTGGACGAGAGCACCCCGCCCGAGGCGTTCACCGGCAGCCGCCCGCCGATGGCCGTCTCACCGGCCTCGGTGAGCTTCCAGCCCTGGCCGGGCTCGGCGAAGCCCAGGTTCTCCAGCCACATCGGCTCGAACCAGGAGAACGGCACGTAGATCTCGGCGGCGTCGATCTGCTCGAGCGGATCGGTGATGCCGGCCTCGCGCCACAGCGCGGCGGCGGCGTCGCGGCCGGCCTGCGGGGAGACCTGGTTGCGGCCCGAGAACCACGTGGGCTCGGTGCGCATGGCCGAGGCGTGGATCCACGCCACCGGGCTGCCCGCCTCGACGGCGGCGTCGGCGCTGGCCTCGTCGCCGATCACCATGGCGCACGCGCCGTCGGACGACGGGCACGTCTCGTCGTAGCGGATCGGGTCCCACAACATCTGGGACTGCTGCACCGACTCGACGGTCATGTCGGGCTGGTGCAGGTGGGCGAGGGGGTTGAGGGCGCCGTTGCGGCGGTCCTTGGCGGCGACGATCGCGCCGATGTGCTCGGGCGCCCCCGACTCGCGGATGTACGAGCGCACGTGCGGCGCGAAGTAGCCGCCGGCGCCCGCGCCGACCGGCTTGTTGAACGGGATGGGGATCGACAGCGCCCACATGGCGTTGGACTCGGACTGCTTCTCCCAGGCCACCACCAGCACGCGGCGGTGGATGCCCGACTGCACCATCTTGGCGCCCACCAGTGCGGTGGACCCGCCCACCGAGCCGGCCGTGTGCACGCGGAAGAGCGGCTTGCCCACGGCGCCGAGGGCGTCGGCGGTGGGCAGCTCGGGCATCATCACCCCCTCGAACAGGTCGGGGGCCTTGCCGATGACGATCGCGTCGATGTCGTCGAGCGTCACGCCGGCGTCGTCGAGGGCGCGATCGATGGCCTCGCGGCACAGCCCGCCCATGGTGACGTCGTGCCGCTTGGCGACGTACTTGGTCTGTCCGGTGCCGAGCACTGCGGCCAGGTTCTTGCTCATAGTGTGTTCCTCCTGGGCAGGGTCAGTGACCGGTGGACGTGCGGCGCCCGTCGAGGACGCACACGAGGTTCTGCTGCAGCAACGGCCCGCTGGTGGCGTGCCCCAGCGCGCGTTCCGCGGTGCCGTCGATGACGGACAGCGCCGCGTGGCCGATGCGCTGGAGGCCGGCCGCGAACATCGGGTTGCCGGTGAGCGGCCCGCCCGACGGGTTGACGGCGACGGACGCCGCGTCGATGCCCATCTCGGCGCGCAGGATCAGCTCCTGATGGGTGAACGGCGCGTGCAGCTCGGCGACGGTGATGCCGTCGACGCTGCCGCCGGTGGCGCGCTCGGCGGCGCGTGCGGCGGACGGCGCGGTGGTGAGGTCGCGCCCGCCCAGCTCGCCGGAGTCGATGAAGTGGTCGAAGCCGGTGATCCAGGCGGGGCGTTCGCAGAGGTCGAACGCGCGCGCCCCGCGGGCCAGCACGATCGCGGCCGCGCCGTCGGTGACGGGGGCGACGTCGTGGCGGCGCAGCGGGTCGGCCAGCATGGGCGTGGCCAGCAGCTGCTCGGCGGTGACGTCGTCGGTGACGGTGCCGTCGGGCGCCCGGTAGCCGGAGAACTGGGCGGCCGGGTTGCCCACGGCGTCGCGGCGCGAGCGGGCGGCCACCTCGGCCATGGCGCGCTCGTCCCACAGGCCGGCGTCGAGGCCCAGGCGGGCCTGCATGCCGGCGAGCGCGAGCGAGTCGGGCCACAGCGGGGCCACGACGTACGGGTCGGTCTGCAGCGCCAGGGTGCGGCGCAGCTCGCCCGCCGAGGACTTGCCGAAGCCGTACGCCAGCGCCGTGTCCACTTCGCCGGTCTTGAGCTTGACGTACGCCTCGTACATGGCCCAGGCGCCGTCCATCTCGACGTGCGACTCGTCGATGGGCGGCACCGCGCCGATCGCGTCGACGGAGGAGATGAACGAGAAGGCGCGGCCCGAGAGGTAGTCGGACGAGCCCGAGCACCAGAAGCCGATGTCGCGGCGGGTGATGCCGAGGTCGGCGTAGATCTGCTGGAAGATCGGCACCAGCATCTCGGTGCCGTTGGTGGTGCTGTAGCTGTGGCGCACCGACGGCGACTGGCAGTAGCCGACGACGGCGACGTCGTCGTCAGTCACGGTCTCGCGGGTCGGCGGTGCGGTGAAGGTGGTGGTTGCGGTCATGGGTGCGTGCTCCCCGTTCACAGGTGGGCGGCGTAGGACTCGAAGGGCGCGTCGGGTTCGCCGCTGGGCTCGAAGTGCTCGATGTTGCCGGTGGACGGGATCCACTCCTCGCGCGGCTTCCACACGGCCTTGACCCGCATGCCCATGCGCACCTCGGACGGGTCGCAGCCGAGCACCAGGTGCAGCAGCGGGATGTCGGCGCCGTCGAGCAGGATGTACGCGCCCACGTAGGGGGGCTTGATCTTCTGCCCGATGAACGGCACGTTGACGATGCAGAAGGTGGTGACGGTGCCGTGGTCGGACACCTCCACCTCCTCCTTGGTGGGCACGCCGTGGGTGGGGCTGGCGCCGCGCGGCGGCACGTACACCTTGCCGGTGGCCGGGCAGCGCTGGCCCACCACGCGGCCCTCGGCGATCGCGCGCAGGTAGCTGCTCTCCTCCACGGAGGCCGAGTGCTGGATGGACATCTCGAAGGGGGCCACGAGGATCTCGAGCGGGTCGGCGTCGAGGAACTCGGTCAGCGCGGCGCCCGTGAGGGGCTCGTGGCCGTCGGCGGCGCCGTCGTCGGCCACGAAGTGCGCGATGCCCTGCATGGCGGCCCGGGGCTCGTCGGACCATTCGGCGCGCACCCGCATGCCCGTGCTCATCGCCTCGGGGCCCGCGGCCTTCACCGCGTGCAGCAGGGCGGTGCCCGCGCCGTCGAGGCGGATCAGGGCGAAGGCGAACGGCTCGCTCAGCGGGTTTCCGGCCACCGGCTGCGCCACCCAGGACCACGTCAGCACCTCGCCGGCGGGCGAGACTTCGACGAACTCGCTCAGCGGGCGGGCGGTGCGCGGATCGTATTCGACGGGGGGCACGTGCACCGTCCCGTCGTCCCCGCGGACGCCCACGATGCGCCTGCGCTTGATCGCTCCCAGGAATCGGCCGATGATCGGACCGACGGAGCGCGTGTAGTCGAACTGCAGGTCGATGGGCGCGCTCAGCGGTTCGAGATCGGGGGTCGGCATTGCCACGACACTCTTTCGCATGCTCACATGGTGAAGTAGAACACGTTACTGTCGGCTCGGCAAGGGTTTTGGACAAAGTGACCTAAACCCGCTGGAGAGGGGATCGCGCATGAAGCTCGGACTGCAGCTGGGGTACTGGGGGGCGCAGCCGCCGGCGTCGGCGCCCGGGCTCGTCGCGGCCGCGGAGGAGTGCGGCTTCGACTCGGTGTTCACCGCCGAATCGTGGGGCTCCGACGCGCTCACGCCGCTCGCCTGGTGGGGTTCCGGCACCCGGCGGCTGCGGCTGGGCACGTCGGTGGCGCAGCTCTCGGCGCGCACGCCCACCGCCGCCGCGATGGCCGCGCTGACGATGGACCACCTCAGCGGCGGCCGGTTCATCCTGGGCCTCGGCGTGTCGGGGCCGCAGGTGGTGGAGGGCTGGTACG
>CAZDSL010000054.1:0-5765 GCA_964507655.1 uncultured Mycobacteriaceae bacterium
GCACCGTCGAGTACTTCCGCAGCTGAGGCGGGCGCGGTCGGGGCGGGCCTGGGCGTGGTGGCCGGGCTACGCCGGTCTGAAGCGACGGTCTTTTAATCCGCAGGTCGACGGTTGGGGGCTGCGCGCCGCCGCCGATCCGGCTGCGCGCCCGCCGCATCGGGCAGACTGGTCACGGCCCCGCACACCGCACGAAAGGACCCCGCATGCGCATCCTCGTCACGGGCGGCGCCGGGTTCATCGGATCGGGTTTTGTGCACTACACGGCGCGCACCCGCCCCGACGTGTCGGTCACGGTGCTCGACAAGCTCACCTACGCGGGCAGCCGCGCCTCGCTCGACGGCACCGGTGCGCGCCTCGTGGTGGGCGACGTGGCGGACGCCGCGCTGGTGGACGAGCTGGTGGCCGAGCTCGACCCGGCCACCGACGCCGTCGTGCACTTCGCGGCCGAATCGCACAACGACAACTCCCTGGACGATCCGTCGCCGTTCGTCCACACCAACCTGGTGGGCACGTTCACGCTGCTCGAGGCGGTGCGCCGGCGGGGCGTGCGGCTGCACCACATCTCCACCGACGAGGTGTACGGCGACCTGGCCCTCGACGATCCGCAGCGCTTCACAGAGCACACCGCCTACAACCCGTCCAGCCCGTACTCGGCGTCGAAGGCGGGCTCGGACATGCTGGTGCGGGCGTGGGTGCGCTCGTTCGGGGTGCGGGCCACGCTGTCGAACTGCTCCAACAACTACGGGCCGCGCCAGCACGTCGAGAAGTTCATCCCCCGCCAGATCACCAACATCCTTACCGGCCGGCGCCCCAAGCTGTACGGGGCGGGCCGCAACGTGCGCGACTGGATCCACGTCGACGACCACAACGCCGCCGTGTGGCGCATCCTCGAGCGCGGCGAGACGGGCCGCACGTACCTGATCGGCGCCGACGGCGAGTGCTCGAACCTCGCCGTGCTGCGGATGATCCTCGCGATCATGGGGCGCGACCCGGACGACTTCGACCACGTGCCCGACAGGCCCGGGCACGATCTGCGCTACGCCATCGACGCAAGCCCGCTGCGCCGCGAGCTGGGCTGGGCGCCGCGCTTCGGCGACCTGGCGGCGGGCCTGCGCAACACGGTGGACTGGTATCGGGACAACCGCGACTGGTGGGCCGGCGCCAAGGACGACGCCGAGGGCCGCTACGACGCGCTCGGGTGGGGGTGAGCATGCGGTTCCGCGAGCTGGCGGTGCCGGGGGCGTGGGAGTTCACCCCCCGGCAGCACGCCGACGGCAGGGGGGTGTTCCTCGAGGCGTTCACGGCGCGGGCGCTGCGCGAGGCGACGGGGCGCGAGCTGGCGCTGGCGCAGGTGAACTGCTCGGTGTCGCGGGCGGGCGTGCTGCGCGGCATCCACTTCGCCGACGTGCCGCCGGGCCAGGCCAAGTACGTCAGTTGCGTGCGGGGCGCCGTGCTCGACGTGGTGGTGGACGTGCGGGAGGGCTCGCCCACCTTCGGCGCGGTGGACGCGGTGCGGCTCGACGATGCCGACCGCCGGGCGGTGTTCGTCTCGGAGGGCCTGGGCCACGGCTTCCTCGCGCTCACCGACGACGCGACCGTCACCTACCAGTGCTCCACCGGCTACAACCCGGCCGGCGAGCACGGGGTGCACCCGCTCAGCGTGGGCGTCGACTGGGGCGTCCCCGCCTCCGGCCTGGTGCTCTCGGAGAAGGACGCCGCGGCCCCCACCCTCGCTGAAGCGGCCGGGCGGGGGATCCTGCCGCGCTACGATGCGGCCGTGCGATGGACGCGGCGCTGCGGCGGAGACCCCCAGTGAAGGGCATCATCCTGGCGGGCGGCTCGGGCACGCGGCTGCACCCGATCACCCGCGGCGTCAGCAAGCAGCTCGTGCCGGTGTACGACAAGCCGATGGTCTACTACCCGCTGAGCACGCTGATGCTGGCGGGCATCCGCGACATCCTCGTCATCACCACGCCCGAGGACGGGCCGCTGTTCCGGCGGCTGCTGGGCGACGGAGCCCAGTTCGGGGTGTCGCTGAGCTACCGGGAGCAGCGGCGGCCCGACGGCCTGGCCAGCGCCTTCGTGCTGGGTGCCGAGCACATCGGCGCCGACCCGGTGGCGCTCATCCTGGGCGACAACATCTTCTACGGCCCCGGCCTGGGCACGCGGCTGCGGCGGTTCGAGCACGTCGACGGCGGCGCGGTGTTCGCCTACTGGGTGGCCGACCCGTCGGCGTACGGGGTGGTGGAGTTCTCCGCGGACGGGCGCGCGCTGTCGATGGAGGAGAAGCCGGCGGCGCCGAAATCGCACTACGCGGTGCCGGGGCTGTACTTCTACGACAACACGGTGGTCGACATCGCGCGCGGGCTGCGGCCGTCGGCGCGCGGCGAATACGAGATCACCGACATCAACCGCGCCTACCTCGACGCCGGCCGCCTGCACGTGGAGGTGCTGCCGCGCGGCACCGCCTGGCTCGACACCGGCACCTTCGACTCGCTGCTCGAGGCCGGCAACTTCGTGCGCACCATCGAGCAGCGCCAGGGGCTCAAGATCGGCGCCCCCGAGGAGGTGGCGTGGCGGCAGGGCTACATCACCGACGACGAGCTGGCCGCGCTGGCGCACGTGCAGGTGAAGTCGGGCTACGGCGGCTACCTGCTCGACACGCTCGCCCGGGGCAGGTAGCCCGAAGCCTGGACGCGCTGTGCGGCGGATCGTATCGTCGTCGCATGATCACGGATGGAAGCGCGGGCCGGGCCCGCCGACGTGCCGGTGCCGTCGCAGTCGTCGGCGCGGCGCTCGTGGCGGCCGCGGCCGCCGGCGCGGGGACGGCGGGCGCCGAGGAGCTCACCAGCCTGCCCGCCGAGTGCGTCGAGGTGTCGCAGGACGGCGGCGCCACCTGGGTTCCGCAGACGGAGATCACCGCGGAGGATCCGGTCATCGACTGGCTGCCGGTGGATCCGGCGCCCGGCACGATCGAAAAGCACGCCGAGTTCCTGCTGCGCAACCACTGCGACACGCCCGCACGCGCCCAGGTGTACGCGGGGCGGTGGTCGGTCACCGGCGGCGGCTCTGCGATCCTGCGCGCCGACCTCGACGGGCAGACCGGCACCCCCGTGACCATCGGGGCCGGAGGGTCCGATCAGCACGGTCTGCTGCTCGCGCAGACCGGCGGGCTGGCCACCGACCAGGCCGTGGACGTCGCGCTGTACATCGGTGTCCCCGCCGACGAGACCGCGCAGGACTTCACCATCACCCCCGCGTGGACGCTGACGCTGGTGGAGATGCCGGGCGGCGGCGCGCTCGGCAGCCTCGGGTCGCTGACGGGGTCGCTCGGCAGCCTGGGGTCGGCGGGCGCCGCCGCAGACGATGACGGCGCGGCCGGCCTCGACGCGCTGCGCCGCAGCCTCATCCCCGACGCCGCGCCGGATCTCGCTGCGCCGGCGGTGACGGTGGGCGCCGCCAGGAGGTAGCCCGGCGGGGTCCGCCCACTCTGCGCCGATCGCCGCCGTCGTCCGCACCCGCCACCTCGGCGCCGGCTCCGCGGTGTGCCGCACCATCGAGCCGCTTTCGGGGTCCGAGCGCATCCTCGACACGGGCGAAGGCACGCTGCTGATCTCCGGCAAGCGGCGGCGGACCCGCGTGCGGCCGGCGGCGACAAGGTGCTGCCGCTCCGAGGATGAGAGGTCGTCGTATGCGGTGCGTTATGCGGAGTACCGGCCGATCGGCTGGGACGTGCTGATCGTTGACAAGCATCTGCCGTTCACGATGCAGGCGGTGATGCGGCATGTTCGTGCGGGTGGGCGCCGTGTGGTGACGCGCGAGCGGTGCTGTCGGGCCGCATCCGCCTGCAGTAACCGCCGGAATCCGCGCCGATCCGGCGGTTGCTGCAGGCGCTGGGCGGGGTGGCACGCGGCCCGGCGGCAAGCGGCCCGGCGGCCCGGCGGCAAGCGCCCCCGCCTACCCCCGCCACCCCGCTGCGGCGTCCATCGCGGCCTTCCCCGGCCCCGAGCGCGCGGTGTACCCGAAGCCCCCCTGGTGCAGCAGCTCCTCGGCGGCCTCCCGCGCGGCGCCGTAGGCGAGGAACGCGAAGGCGCCTCCCACCGAGATCCGCGCGACCCCCAGCCGCGCCAGGTCGGCCACCGGCGGGATGCCCGGGCGCCCCAGCACGTTGACGGGCCGATCGACCGCGTCGACCACCGCCCGGATGTGCCCCGGATCGGTGAGCCCGGGCGCGTACAGGACGTCGGCGCCGGCCTCCTGGTACGCCTGCAGCCGCGCGATGGTGTCGGCCAGGTCGGGGCGCCCGTGCAGGAAGTTCTCGGCGCGGGCCGTCACCACCAGCCGCGCCGGCCCCGCGTGTGCGGCCTCGACCACCGCGCGCACCCGGTCCTGGGCCAGGCCGCGCTCGTGGATCGGGTCGGCGGCGTCGCCGGTGGAGTCCTCGATCGAGAACCCGGCCAGGCCCGTGCCGGCGGCCAGGCGCGCGGTCTGGGCCACGCCGTCGGGGGAGTCGGCGAAGCAGTCGGCCAGGTCGGCGGAGAGGGGCAGCGGCGTGGCGTCGGCGATCGCGCGGCAGTGGGCGAGCACCTCGTCGCGCGGCACCCGGCCGTCGACGGTGCCGCGGGCGGCGGCCATCCCGCTGCTCGTGGTGGCCAGCGCGGCGAAGCCCAGCGACGCGAACAGGCGCGCCGAGCCCACGTCCCACGGGTTGGGCAGGAGCAGCGGCGAGCCGGGCACGTGCAGCGCGAGGAAGCGTTCGGCGAGCCGCGCCTGGGCGGACGCGCTCGAGGGGGAGGGCGAGGCGGTCATGCTTCCACGGTAGGTCCGGGCGCGTGCTCTCCGTCACACCCGGCCGCTGGATGGTCACCGCCGCCCGCGCGCCACGTCGAGTGTATGTAGCCTTACCT
This sequence comes from uncultured Mycobacteriaceae bacterium, assembly GCA_964507655.1. Classification (GTDB taxonomy): domain Bacteria; phylum Actinomycetota; class Actinomycetes; order Mycobacteriales; family Mycobacteriaceae; genus Tomitella. Next base: position 4,908 of record CAZDSL010000054.1, read on the forward strand.
CATGTTTCGTGTTCGTGGAGTGACCCGGGAGTTCCCGGCGCGCCCCGAACCCGTGCGCGCGCTGCGGGGAGTCGATCTGGACGTGCACGAGGGCGGGATCACCGCGGTGCTCGGCGCGTCGGGCTGCGGCAAGACGACGCTGCTGCGCATCCTCGCCGGCTTCGACCGCCCCGACGCGGGCACCGTCCACCTGGGGGAGCGGTTGGTGGCCGGCCCCGGCACGTTCGTGCGCCCCGAGAAGCGCAATGTCGGCATCGTCGCCCAGGAGGGCGCCCTCTTCCCGCACCTCACCGTGGCGCAGAACGTCGCCTACGGGCTGCCGGGCGGGCTGCGACTCACCCCCGCCGCACGGCGCGGCCGCCGCGATCGCGTCGAGGAGATGCTGGCGCTGGTGGGCCTGCCCGGGTACGGCCGCCGCCGGCCCGACGAGCTCTCCGGCGGCCAGCAGCAGCGCATCGCCCTGGCCCGCGCCCTGGCGCCCGCGCCGGCCGTGATCCTGCTCGACGAGCCGTTCTCCGCCCTCGACGCCGCCCTGCGCGTGGACCTGCGCGAGGAGGTGCGCGACCTGCTCCGTTCGGTGCGGGCGACGGCGGTGCTGGTGACCCACGACCAGTCCGAGGCGCTCTCGCTGGCCGACAGCGTCGCGATGATGCGCGACGGCCGCGTGGTGCAGTGCGGCACCCCGCTCGAGGTGTACTCGCGCCCGGTCGACCCGGCCGCCGCGGCGTTCTTGGGCGAGTCGGTGGAGATCCCGTGCCGGGTGCTCGACGGCCCCGACGGCGCGTCCGTGCGGGTCGACTGCCCGCTGGGGACGCTGCGGGTGGAGCGCACCGCGGTGTTCGAGCGGGGGACGCACGC
>CAZDSL010000054.1:5865-11861 GCA_964507655.1 uncultured Mycobacteriaceae bacterium
CGACGCGCGCCGGGCACACGCTGGTGCTGCGCCCCGAGCAGCTGCGGCTGGGCGACGACGGCACCCCGGCCACGGTGAGCGCCACGAGCTTCTTCGGGCACGACGGCCTGGTGCGGCTGCGGCTGGGCGACGGCACGCCGCTGATGGTGCGCCTCGACGGCAAGGAGATCCCCGAGGTGGGGACCGGCGTGCACGTGCGCGTGGGCGCGCAGGACGGCGCGGCGCCCGGGCCGGCGCTGGCGCGCTCCGCGCAGCCTTGACGCCCGCTTCCCTCCCGGGGAAGCAGAGCCTAGCCTCAGTGGGTACTCGCTTGGACAGAAATGAGGTACTTCCGCATGTCCGTTTCCTTCCCGCGCCGCCGGTCGGTGCGCCTGCTGGCCGTCGCCGCCGCCGCCACCGCGGTGCTCGGCCTCGCGTCGTGCTCGAGCAGCGACGATTCCGGTTCCGAGGCCGCCGGTGGTGACGCCGCCGCCACCACGATCACCCTGTACTCCGGCCAGCACGAGGACCTCGCCAAGGCGCTCGCCGCCGGCTTCGAGCAGGACACCGGCATCACGGTGGACGTGCGCGCCGGCAAGGACGCCGACATGGTCAACCAGATCATCGAGGAGGGCGACAGGTCCAAGGCCGACGTCATCATCACCGAGGAGCCCGGCCCCATCGCCGAGCTCGACGGCAAGGGCCTGCTCGCGCCCGTCGACAAGGCGGCCCTCGCGCTGCCCGACCAGCGATTCGTCCCCTCCACCGGAAACTGGCTGCCGTGGGCGGCCCGCTCGCGGGTGATGTTCTACGACCCGCAGCTCATCCCCGAGGACCAGCTGCCCGCGAGCATCCTCGACCTGGCCGACCCGCAGTGGAAGGGCCGGTTCGCCTACGCGCCGTCGGGGGCGTTCGTGTCCACCACCACGTACCTGATCAACACCATCGGCAAGGACAAGACGCTCGACTGGCTCAAGGCCATCAAGGCCAACGGCGTCAACGAGCAGTCCAACGGCAAGGTGCGCGACAGCGTCGAGGCGGGCCAGCACGAGTTCGGCCTGTCCAACCACTACTACTGGTACATCCTGGCCAAGCAGAAGGGCGGCGAGCAGAACCTCACCTCGCGCGTGCACTTCCTCAACAACGACGACGCGGGCGCGCTGATGCTCGCCTCGGGCGCCGGCGTGCTCAAGTCCAGCTCGCACCAGGCGGAGGCGCAGAAGTTCGTCGACTGGCTGGCCCAGGCCGACGGCGGCCAGAAGGTGGTGGCCGAGCAGAGCCCGCAGTTCCCGCTGACCCCGGGCGTCACCAGCAGCTACGGGCTGCCGTCCATCGATTCGCTGACGTTCCCGGAGTTCGACCAGGGTTCGCTGCAGGACGTCACCGAGGCCAACCAGCTGCTCACGCAGGCCGGGATCGTCTGACCGCATGATCCACCGTGAGTGACGCGCTGCTCACCGGGCCCGGCCCGACGGGCATCCCGCCCGCCGGCCCGGGGCCGTCGGCGCCGCCCGCACCCGGCGCGCCGTCCCCGCGCCGGGTGCGCGCCCGCCGCTCCCGCCCGCCCCTGGCGCTCGTGCTGCCGGGGCTGGTGGTGGCCGTGGCCGCGCTGGCCCCCGCGGCGTACCTGCTGCTGCGGGCGGGCTTCAGCTTCTCGCTGCTGTGGGACGAGCTCGACAGCCCCAGCACCCTGCCGCTGCTGTGGAACACCATCAAGCTGCTGGTGCTGGTGTGCGCGGTGACGGCGGTGCTGGGGGTGGGGCTCGCGGTGCTCATCGCCCGCACCACGCTGCCGCTGCCGCGGATGTGGACGGTGCTGCTCACGCTGCCGCTGGGCGTGCCCACCTTCGTCGGCTCGTACGCGTGGGTGGCGTTCAGCTACCGGTACTTCCCGGGCTCGACGCTGATCTTCGGCCTGGGCGGGGCGGTGGCGGTGCTGTCGCTGACGCTGTTCCCGTACGTCTTCCTGCCGGTGCTCACGGCGCTGCGCCGGCTCGACCCGGCGCAGGAGGAGGCCTCGCGCGCCCTCGGCCACGGCCCCGTGTCCGCCTTCGTGCGGGTGACGCTGCCGCAACTGCGGCCGGCGATCGCCACGGGGCTGCTCATCATCGGCCTGCACATGTTCGCCGAGTTCGGCGCCGTGCAGATGCTCAACTACTCGACCCTCACCACCGCGATCGTGCAGCGCGCGACGATCCTCGGCATGCCGGAATCGGCGCGCGCGCTCGCGGTGGTGCTCGCGTGCGGCGCGATCGTGCTGCTGCTCGTCGACCGTCTGCTGCGCGGCCGCGCCCGCCCCGTGCACACCGGGATCGGCACGCCCCGCCCGCCCATGCGCTGGCGCCTGGGCAGGTCCACGCCGCTGTGGCTGCTGGTGTGCCTGGCGGTGACGGCCGCGGCGCTGGCCATCCCGCTGTGGGTGACGGCCACGGGGCTGCTGCGGCATCTCGGTGGCACGGCGGAGGCCGTCGACTGGGATCAGCTGTGGGGCGCCACCCTCAACACCGCGCAGTGGGCCGGGTCGGCCGCCGTGGCCGCGACGGTGTGCGCGCTGCCGATCACGCTGCTCGCGGTGCGCCACCCGGGCCGGCTCTCGTCGCTGGTGGAGCGCTCCACGTGGGTGGCGCACGCGCTGCCGGGCGTGATCATGGCGCTGTCGCTGGTGTACATCTCGGTGCGCTGGGCCTACCCGCTGTACCAGACGTCGACGCTGCTCGTGATCGGCTACGTGGTGATGTTCCTGCCGTTGGCGGTGGGCTCGCAGCAGGTGGGCGTGGCGCAGGCGTCGACGCGGCTCGACGAGATGTCGCGCTCGCTGGGCCGCGGGCCGCTGGCCACGTTCGGGCGGGTGACGGTGCCGCTGTCGCTGCCCGCGATCGGCGTGGGCGCGCTGCTGGTGGCACTCGATGCGGGCAAGGAGTTGACGACGACGCTGCTGCTGCAGCCGACGGGCGAGAAATCGCTGGCCACGGCGCTGTGGGGCACCACCAACGGCGAGGTGCTCGACTTCACCGCGGCGGCGCCCTACGGGCTGGTGCTGCTGGTGATCGGCGCGATCCCGGCGGTGCTGCTGGCCCGCTCCACGCTCAAGGGGTAGAGCGGGGCCGGGGGCGCCGCACACCCCCCGGCCCCCGCCGGCCTCAGCTGTCGAGCGGGTCGCGGATGATGGGGCAGGTCATGCAGTGGCCGCCGCCGCGCCCGCGCCCCAGCTCGGCGCCCACGATCTCGATCACCTCCACGCCCTGCTCGCGCAGCAGCGCGTTGGAGTGCGTGTTGCGGTCGTAGGCGAACACCACGCCGGGCTCGACGGCGACGAGGTTGTTGCCGCTGTCCCACTGCTGGCGTTCCGACTCGTACTCGGTGCCGCCGGCCTCCACCACCCGCAGCGTGCCCACGCCGATCGCCTCGGCCACGACGTCGAGGAAGTGGCGCTGCTCCTCCACCACCTCGACACCGGGGGCCTTGTCGGACGGCCGCAGCGTGAACGGGGTGATCCGGTCGACGATCGTGGGGTAGACGCTGGCCAGGTCGCGGTCGGCGAAGGTGAAGACCGTGTCGAGGTGCATGGCCGAGCGCAGCTTGGGCATGCCCGCCACGATCACCTTCTCGGCGGCGCCGCGCGTGAACAGCTCGCGCGCCAGCTGCGTGATGGCCTGCCGCGAGGTGCGCTCGCTCATGCCGATCAGCACCACGCCGTCGCCGGGCACCAGCACGTCGCCGCCCTCGATGGTGGCCGAGGCCCAGTCGCGCTCCGGGTCCCCCCACCACACCGTGGAGCCGGTGAACTCGGGGTGGAACTCGTAGACGGCCTTCATCAGCAGCGTCTCGTCGTGGCGGGCCGGCCAGTACAGCGGGTTGAGCGTGACGCCGCCGTAGATCCAGCAGGTGGTGTCGCGGGTGTAGAGGGTGTTCGGCAGCGGCGGCATGAGGTATTCGCGCGTGCCGGCCGACTCGCGGGCCAGCGCGATGTATCCGGGCCGCAGCTCGCCGGGCAGGTCGCGGGTGGACATGCCGCCGATGAGCAGCCGGGCCAGCTCCTGCGGGTCGAGCCCGTCCAGGTAGGAGCGCGTCTCGGCGAGCAGCCCGATGCCCACCTCGTTCGGCACGATCTTGCGGTCGAGCAGCCATGCCCGCGCGGCCGGGTCGGCCATCGTCTGCGCGAGCACCTCGTGCAGCTCCACGACCTCGACGTCGCGCTCGCGCATCATCTGCACGAAGTCGCGGTGGTCGCGCCGGGCGTTGTCCACCCAGAGCACGTCGTCGAAGAGCAGGTCGTCGGAGTTGCCGGGGGTGAGCCGCTCGTGTGCGAGGCCCGGCGCGCACACCAGCACCTTGCGCAGCCGGCCCACCTCGGAGTGCACCCCGTAGGCGGCGGAGGGGAGGGTCATCGGCGTTCCTTTCGGGTGGTCGTCACTCGGCGTGCTCGACGTAGACCGCGTGGCGTTCGTGGTCGGGGTTGTCGTGGATGTGCTCGGAGCCGGTGGCGAGGTAGACGATGCCGCCGACCGCGCCGATCATGATGACGGCGCACAGCACCGCCTCGGCGCGGGTGAAGACGCGCTCGCGCCGCTCGCGCCGGGCCATGACGTACAGGATCGCGCCGAGGGCGTAGAGGATGCACGAGAGCAGCAGCTTGTCGAGTCCCGCCGCCCACACCAGGAACACCGTGTAGACGACGGCGACGCAGGCGATGACGGCGTCGGGGGCGAGCGAGCGGCGGTCCTCGTAGGTCTCGCGGGTGAGCACCAGCTTGAGCATGAACGCGGCGGCCAGCAGGTAGGGCAGCAGCGCCAGCGACGCGGTGAGGTCGAGCATGAAGTCGAGGCCGTCGTCGACGAACAGCACCACGATGAGCAGCGCCTGCACCAGCCCCGCCGCGAAGATCAGCGCGGGGATCGGGGCGCCCTTGCCGTTCTCGCGCGCCAGGAACCGCGGCATGTCGGCCGACCGCGCCGGGATGTAGAGCACCTCGGCGGCCATCAGCGTCCAGGCCAGGTAGGCGCCGAGCACCGAGACGATCACGCCGATGCGGATGAACACCGAGCCCCACTCGCCGACCAGGGAGCCCAGCACCGAGGCCACCGACGGCTGGTCGATGGTGGCGAGCTCGCTCTGCGGCATCGCGCCGTACGAGACGAGCGTGACGAGCGCGAACACGCCCAGCACGCCGAGGAACCCGAACACGGTGGCCTTGCCGACGTCCTCGCGCCGCCGCGCGAACCGCGAGTACACACTGGCGCCCTCGATGCCGAGGAACACGAACACCGTGATGAGCATCGTGCCCTTGACCTGCTCCCACAGCGGCCCCGCGTCGACGCCGTCGCCGCCCCAGAAGTTGTCGGCGAAGTAGCCGCCGTCGAAGAGGATCACCGCGAGGACGATGAACACCACGAGCGGCACGATCTTGGCGATGGTGGCGATGCGGTTGATCACCGCCGCCTGCTGCACGCCCCGGCTGATGAGCAGGAAGAACAGCCACACGCCGATCGACGAGAGCACCGTCGCGAGCGCGGTGGTGCCGTCGTCGAGGCCGGGGAAGAGCGCGCTGGCCGTGGCCATGATGAGTACCCAGTACGAGGTGTTGCCGGCGCACGCCGACGCCCAGAAGCCGAACGCCGAGTTGAAGCCGACGTAGTCGCCGAACCCGGCCTTGGCGTAGGCGTAGATGCCGGCGTCGAGATCGGGCTTGCGCACGGCGAGGCGCTGGAACACGAACGCCAGCATGAGCATGCCGGTGCCGGCCACCGTCCAGGCGATGAGAGCGCCGAACGCGCCCGTCTCGGTGCCGAAGCGCCGCGGCAGCAGGAACACGCCGGAGCCGACCATCGAGCCGACCACCATCGCGGTGAGCGTCGGGAGGTTGACCTTCTTGTCGGTGCCGCCGGCCCCCGCGCGCCGCTGGGCCACGCGCGCGCCTGGCAGCCACCGTGACACAGTAGCAACGACGGGAGTGCGGCGAAATACCTCGCCCGGCGCCGGCCGCGCCGGCGCAGCGGCGGGCGGACCGCGCCCGAGCC
>CAZDSL010000055.1:0-11761 GCA_964507655.1 uncultured Mycobacteriaceae bacterium
CTCCGCATGACCGGGAACACGCAGGACCCGCCCGCCGCTGCGGACGAGGCAGCAGTGGACGCCGCCGCAGTGGACGAGGCAGCAGCGGGCGAGGCGGCCGCGGGCGAGGCGGCCGCAGTGGGCGAGGCGGCCGTGGACGAGGCGGCCGCAGTGGGCGAGGCGGCCGTGGACGAGGCGGCCGCAGCGGGCGAGGCGGCCCCCGCGGAGCCTCCGGCCCGGCCTCACCGCCGCTGGGGCCTGCGCTTCTTCGCGCGGGCGCCGTACCTGGGGCTGGTCGTCGCGCTGCTGTTCTTCTGGGCATCGCTCACCCCGTCGCTGCTGCCGCGCGGCCCGCTGTTCCAGGGCGCCGTGTCGGGCGGGGCCGCGGTGATCGGCTACGGCATCGGCATCGCGATCTCGGCGTTCCTGCGCTGGCTGCTCGAGTGGGAACCTCCGAGGCTGGTCGCGCGGGCCGCGTGGTGGCTGCTGCCGGTGGCGGCGGTGGCGGGCACCGTGGCGATGCTCGTGTGGTTCTCGCAGTGGCAGTCCACCCTGCGCACCACCATGCACACCGACGGGCTGGGGTGGTCCGCCTACCCGCTGACGCTGCTGGTGGCCGTCGTGGTGTGGGTGGTGATCCTGCTGCTTGCGCGCGCCTTCCGGCTGCTGGTGCGGGGCCTGACCCGCCTGGGCCGCGGTTTCCTGCCGCGCCGGGTCGCCGCCGTGATCGGCGTGGTGCTCGCCGGATGGCTGGTGGTGACGCTCGCCAACGGCGTGCTGGCCAACTGGCTGATGAACACGCTCAACAGCAGCTTCAGCGCGATCAACGACGAGACCGAGGCCGACAGCGCCCCACCCGCGACCCCGCTCCGTTCGGGCGGACCGCAGTCGCTGGTGACGTGGGATTCGCTGGGGCGGCTGGGGCGGAGGTTCGTCTCGAGCGGCCCCACCGCCGCGGAGATCGCGCGCTTCACCGGCCGGCCCGCCGCCGAGCCGATCCGCGTCTACGCGGGCCTGGCCTCCACCGACGGCGACGTCACCGAGCGCGCGGAGCTGGTGGTGGACGAGCTCGAACGCACCGGGGCCTTCGACCGGAAGCTCATCGCCGTCGCCAACACCACCGGCAGCGGCTGGATCAACGAGGCGTCGGCCACCTCGCTCGAGTACATGTACGGTGGCGACACGGCCATCGCATCCATGCAGTACTCGTTCCTGCCCAGCTGGCTGTCGTTCATCGCCGATGAGAACCGCGCCCGGCAGGCCGGTGAGGCGCTGTTCCGCGCGATCGCCGCCGAGGTGGAGTCGCTGCCCGCCGACCGCCGGCCGAAGCTGGTGACCTTCGGCGAGAGCCTCGGCTCGTTCTCAGGCGAGGCGGCCTTCTCGGGCGACCTCGACCTGGCGGCGCGCTCCGACGGCGCGCTGTTCGTGGGCCCCACCGGCAACAACGAGCTGTGGGAGCGTTTCACCGCGCAGCGCGACGAGGGCTCGCCGCAGTGGCTGCCGGTGTACCGGGACGGGGAGACGGTGCGGTTCGCGTCCGACGCGGCCGACCTGCACCGGCCGGACGCGCCGTGGGAGGGCACCCGCGTGGTGTACCTGCAGCACGCGTCCGACCCCATCACCTGGTGGTCGCCGTCGCTGCTGTTCTCGGAGCCCGACTGGCTGCGCGAGCCCCGCGGCGACGCGGTGTTGCCGTCCACGCGGTGGTACCCGGTGATCACGTTCCTGCAGGTGAGCGCCGACATGGCGGTGGGCACCGAGGTGCCGGACGGCTATGGGCACACGTTCGTGGCCGATTATGCGGACGCGTGGGCGGCGATCCTGCGGCCGGAGGGCTGGACGGACGCCGACACGCAGCGGCTGCGGCAGGTGCTGGTGGGGTAGCGCCCGGTCAGCGCCGCGGCGCCGCGCGCAGCATCTCGTCCACCATCGCCCGCCCGAGCACCAGCGGCTCCTCGCCGGCGGCGAACTTCGAGCCGGCCAGCGCGCCGTCGTACACCATGCGGATGCGCGAGGCCAGGGCGTCGGCGTCGGCGAAGCCGGCCTCGGTGAGCAGCCCGCACAGCAGCGAATGCAGCCAGGCGCGGTGCTCGGCGACGGGCGCGAGCATGCCGTCCATCTCGCCCGGGAATTCGGTGGCCGCGTTGAGGTACTGGCAGCCGCGGTAGTTGCGCGCGGGCGCCGAGGCGATCGCGAGGTCGAAGAACGCGCGGATCTTGTCCACGGGATCGGCGACGGCGGCGACGGCGTCCTCCCAGCGGAGCCGGTCGCGCGCGTCGAGCCGCTCGAGGTACGCGGTGACCAGCGCGTCCTTGCTTCCGAACGTGGAGTACAGGCTGGCGCGCGCCACCCCCGCCTCGCTGATGACGCGGTCGATCCCCACCGCGCGGATGCCGTGGGTCGCGAACAGCGCCGTGGCGGCGTCGAGCAGCCGCTCCCGGGCCGAGGGGCGTGCGCCGGGGCCCGTGCGCCCGCCCCCGCCCGCGCCCTGCGCCGTCGCCGTTTCGCCGGTCGTGGTCGTCGTGCTCACCGCGTCAGGCTACAACCACGGCGCCGGCCGGGCGGAACTAGACAGACCGGTCTGGCTATGGCAGGCTGCATCCCGTGACACACAGCAACCTGACCCGTCGCCTCCACCTGGACCTGGTGCGCGTGACGTGTTCTGCGTGTCGTCGCTGCATGTGACGGCCGGTCGGCCCTTCAGGCAGCCCTCTGAGCGCTGCCGCCCCGACCGGCACGTCGATTCCGGGCTCGCCGAGCCGTCAGCCTGACCGCGCGCCGCCGCCGTCCGCGCCCCCGCCACGGGGCCGCGGTCCGCGCCGCCGCGCATCCCGCACACCCCTGCGCCGCACCGGCCGCGGATTCCCGCGCGCCGTGGGCCGCCGGGGCCGCGGGCAGGGATGCCGCCGGCGTCCGCCCACCCCGCCCCACCATCGGAAGGTGAACCATGTCGCTGTACCTGTATGAGATCGTCCCGTCGGCCGAGCGCCGCGACCAGACCGAGCAGATCATCGCCGAGTTCGACGCCGAAACCCGTTCCGCGGGAGGCGAACTGATCGAGACGCAGGTGACCGCCGGTCGCGACCGCATCTTCGCCGTCACCGAGTTCACCGGCTGCGCGGCGCCGGAGATCGCCGCCGACGCGCTGCGGGCCGCCGAGATCGAGGGCCCCGGCCAGGTGCGCCTGGTGGGCGCCGAGCTCGAGCAGATCAAGGCCGCGCGCCCCGAGGCCGGCTACCTGGTGGAGTGGGACATCCCCGACTCGATCGACATGGACACCTACCTGGCGCGCAAGAAGGAGAAGTCGCCGCTGTACGCCAACGTGCCGGAGGTGAGCTTCCTGCGCACCTACGTCCGCGAGGACATGGCCAAGTGCCTGTGCTTCTACGACGCCCCCGACGAGGCCGCCGTGCTGCGCGCCCGCGAGGCCGTGAGCACCCCCGTGGACCGCGTCCACGCGCTCGACCACCAGACCGTCACCAGCAAGTAGGGACCAGGGACGATGACTGCGACCATCAGCGAGGCCATGGCGGCGCTGCCCGAGGCGCGCGGGTTCATCCGCGACAGGGCGGCGGCGCTCGACCGTGCCGACACCGACACCCGCGTGGACGTGGCGAAGCTCGGCGAGCTGGGGCTGTTCGCCCCCGGCTGTCCGGGCCGGCCGGTGGCGGAGATGGTCGCGGTCATCGAACAGGTCGCCCAGGAGAGCCTGGCCGCCGGGTTCAGCGCCTGGGCGCACCGTATGGCGCTCGAGTACGTCGCCCGCGGGCCGGAGCCGGTGCAGGCGCGGTTCCGCGCGGCGCTGGAGTCCGGCACCGCGGTGGGCGTGACGGCGATGGCCGCGGGGCTCAAGTACTGCGCCGGGCTGGGCGAGGTGCCGCTGGTGGCCGAGCCCGTCGACGGCGGCCTGCGCGTGAGCGGGCCCATCCGCTGGGCCTCCAACCTGTTCGACGGCGCGGTGATCGTCTTCTGCGCCCGCAGCGCGCACGACGACGCCGTGTACGTGGCCGCCACCCCGATCGACGCCGCGGGCATCACGGTGAACGATCCGCCGCGCCTGCTCGCGCTCAACGGCACCGCGTCGTCGTCGCTCGAGTTCCGCGACGTGTTCGTGCCGTCCGACGCCGTCATCACCACCGACCTGCGCGGCTTCATCCGCGGGGTGCGCCCGGTGTTCCTGCTGCTGCAGACGGCGTTCTGCCTGGGCATCGCGGGCACCTCGCTGGACGAGTCGGGGCGGCACCTCGGCGGGCTCGGCGAGGGGTTCGCGGGCGAGCACGACGCGCTGGCCGCAGAGCTGGCCGCCGCGCGCGAGCGCCTCTACCGCTTCGCCGAAGCGGCCACGGTGCCGGCGGGGCGCCGCGCCGATGCCGCGCCGTCGTCCGGCGCCGTCCCCGACGCGGAGCTCATCCGGCTGCGCCTCGACGGGTCGCGGCTGGCGATGGCGGCCACCCGGCTCGAGGTGACGCTGCGCGGCGGCGCCGGGTACGCCACGGCGAGCGCCACCAACCGGCGCTTCCGCGAGGCCGCGTTCCTGCCCGTGCAATCCCCTTCGGAAGGACAGTTGAGATGGGAACTCCAGCGCTCCGTCTGAGCGGCGTCGGCAAGTCCTTCGCCCGCTCCGGCGAGGTGCTGTGCGGCGTGGACCTGCACGTCGACCGCGGTGAGCTGCTGGTGATCCTGGGCCGCAGCGGCAGCGGCAAGTCGACGCTGCTGCGGATCCTCGCGGGGCTCGACTCGCCCGACACGGGCACCGTCGACTGGGCCTCGCCGGGCGGCGGGCGCGCGCGCATCGGCATGGTCTTCCAGCAGCCGCTGCTGCTGCCGTGGCTCACCGTGCGCGAGAACATCCGGCTGGGCGGGCGCTTCGCCGCCAACCGGGACGGCTACGACGAGGCGTTCGCCGCCGAGCTGCTGCAGCACTTCGGGCTGGGCGCGCTGGCCGGCAACCGCCCCGACGAACTCTCGGGCGGGCAGGCGCAACGCATCGCCATCATCCGCGCCGCGGCGATCCGCCCGCACGCGTTGCTGCTCGACGAGCCGTTCAGCGCGCTCGATCCGGCGGTGCGGGCCGACCTGCAGGACTGGCTGGCCCGCCTCTCGCGCGAGCTCGGCTGCACGACGATCCTCGTCACCCACGACGTGGACGAGGCGCTGCGGCTGGGCGACCGCATCGTGCTGATGGGGGCGCGGGGTGCGTTCCGCCGCCAGTGGGAGCGGGCCGGCGCGGGCTTCGACCGGGACGCGGCGCGCGCCGAGATCCTCGCCGAGTACCGCGAGTCCGTGTCGGCGGACCTCGCGGGCGTGCCGTGACGGGCGCACCGATCGGGCGGCGCGCCTTCCTCCGCGGGGCCGTGGGCCTGGCGGCGCTGGGCGGAGCGGCGGGCATCGTCGACCTGGCGCGGGCGGCGGGCGAGGACCGCGTCAACCGTTCGGGCGCCCTGCGGGTGGGGTACCTGCCCATCACCGACGCCGCCCCGCTGCTCATCGCGCACGGCGCCGGGCTCTACGGGCCGCACGTGGTGAGCGCGCAGAAGCCGGTGATGTTCCGCAGCTGGTCGAGCCTGGCCGAGGCGTTCATCAGCCGCCAGGTCGACGTGGTGCACCTGCTCATGCCGATGGCCGTCCAGCTCAAGTACGCGCTGGGCGGGGCGGGGCGCATCCTGGGCTGGAACCACACCAACGGCTCGGCGCTCACCGTGGCGCCCGACGTCACCGAGCTCGAGCAGCTGGCGGGCACGCAGGTGGCGGTGCCGTTCTGGTGGTCGATCCACAACATCGTGCTGCAGAACATGCTGCGCGCCCGCGGCATGCGGCCGGTGGTGCGCTCGGCGCCCTCGAAGTCGGCGGGCGAGGTGGGGCTGATCGTCATGGCGCCCTCCGACATGGTGCCGGCGCTGGCCAACGGCGCCATCCGCGCCTACACCGTGGCCGACCCGTTCAACGCCGCGGCCGAGGTGAAGGGTGTGGGGCGCATCCAGTGCTTCCTGGGCGACGTGTGGCGCGACCACGCCTGCTGCGCCCTGCTGGTGCACCAGGACGTGATCGACCGCGACCCGGCGGCGGTGCAGTCGCTCACCGATTCGGTGGTGTCGGCGCAGCAGCGCATCGAGGCCGACCGCCTCGCCGCCGCCGCCATGCTGCACGACGGCGGGTATCTGCCGCAGCCGGAGGCGGCGATCGGCAAGGCGCTGACCTATCCGCCGCAGGACTACCGCATCGTCCATCCGCAGTGGGAGCCGCAGAAGATCGGCTACCGGCCGTTCCCGTTCGCCGGCTTCACGGAGGCGCTCGTCGAGTCGATGCAGTCGACGGTGGTGGACGGCGACCGCGGCTTCCTGGACCGCATCGATCCGGCCCGCGCCCACGGCGAGCTGATCGACGACCGCTTCGTGCGCGCCGCCATCGCCCGCTCCGGCGGGCCGTCCGCCTTCGGGCTGCCCGAGTCGCTCACCCGCACCGAGGAAGTGGTCTACACATGACAGTCGAGAGCCCGGCCCGCCCGTCCGCGGGCGCGTGGGCGCGGCGGACGCCCCGCCTGCCCGTGTGGGAGCGCGTGTGGCCGCCCGCCACTGCCATCGCGGTGGCGGTGTTCCTGTGGTGGCTGGTGACGGCCGTGCTGGCGGGGGAGGGGTCGCTGGTGCGGCAGTTCGCGCCGCAGGACGTGCTGCCGGCGCTGGGGTCGCTGCTCGAGCGCGGCGTGCTGTTCTCGGACATGGGCGCCAGCGTCTACCGGCTGATCGCGGGGCTGCTCATCGCCGCGGTGATCGGCGTGCCGGTGGGGCTGGTGGTGGGCCTGAGCGGGCTGATCGACCGGGCCACCCGGCCCGTGATGCAGTTCCTGCGGATGGTGTCGCCGCTGTCGTGGGCGCCGATCGCGGTGGCGCTGTTCGGGGTGGGGCACCGCCCGGTGATCTTCCTGATCGCGGCGGCCGCCGTGTGGCCGATCATCATCAACACCGCCGCGGGGGTGCACGCCATCGAGCCGGGGCACCTGCTCGTCGCACGCTCGATGGGGGCCACGTGGCGCGAGCGGCTGTTCGTCATCGTCCTGCCCGCCGTCCGCGGGCATGTGCAGACGGGGCTGCGCGTGGCGCTGGGCATCGCCTGGGTGGTGCTGGTGCCGGCCGAGATGCTGGGTGTGCGCTCGGGGCTGGGCTACCAGATCCTCAACGCGCGCGATCAGCTGGCGTACGACGAGGTGATGGCCGTGATCCTGGTGATCGGCGTCCTCGGATACGTGCTCGACTCGGCGGCGCGCGTGCTGCTGCGGCCCCCGCGCTGACGACGGATCCCCGCCGCGGACCGGTGCGGTCCGGCGGGGACGACGGGGCCGGCGGCGCGCAGGGGCCGGTCCCCGCAACGACGGATCCCCGCCGCGGACCGGTGCGGTCCGGCGACGGGGATCCGTGCGCGTGGTGGGCTCAGCGCCTGCCCGGCGGCTTGGCGCCGCCCTGCATGCCGAGGCCCTTGGGCTTGACCGACAGGCCCGGCTTCTTCTCCTCGGCCTCGGGGGCTTCGGTTTCGGGGGCCTCAGGCGCCTCTGCCTCGGGGGCCTGAGGAGCCTCGGCCTCGTCGGCCTGCGGCGTCGCCTTGTCGTCGTCGGCCTCGCGCTCCGCCTCGGCTTCCTGTGCCGGTGCGGGGGCCTTCGGGGCCGCCGGAGCGGACGCCTTGGGCGCGCCCGGCCGCTTGGCGCCGGGGGCCATCGCGCCGCCGGCCATGCCGAGGCCCTTGGGCTTGACGCTCAGGCCCGCGGGCTTGGCCGGGGCCTCCGCCTCGGGGGCAGGCGCCTCAGGAGCAGGCGCCTCAGGAGCAGCGGCCTCGGCCTGGGGTGCCTCCTCCGCGGGCGATTCCTCCGCGGGGGCCTTCGGCGCCGCCGGAGCGGATGCCTTGGGCGCCCCGGGCTTCTTGGCGCCGGGGGCCATCGCCCCGCCGGCCATGCCCAGGCCCTTGGGCTTGACGCTGAGGCCCGGCTTCTTCTCCTCGGCGGGAGCGTCGGCCTTGGGAGCGTCGGCCTTCGGTGCGTCGGCCTCGGCGGGGGCCTCGGGCTCCGCGGCCTTCGCGGCGGGCTTGGGCGCCCCGGGCTTCTTGGCGCCGGGCGCCATCGCGCCGCCGGCCATGCCGAGGCCCTTGGGCTTGACGCCGAGACCCGGCTTCTTCTCCTCGGCGGGCGATCCGGCCGGGGTCTCCGCCGCCGTCTCGGGCTGCGCGGCGGGCTTCTTGGCGCCGGGCGCCTTCGCCCCGCCGGCCATGCCCAGGCCCTTCGCGGCGGGCGCGGGTGCGCCGCCGCCCGGCTTGGGTGCCCCGCCCGGCTTCTTGGCGCCGGGTGCCTTAGCGGCGCCGGCCATGCCGAGGCCCTTGACCGCGGGCTTCGGCGTCGCCTTGGCGGGCGCGGCGGCCGGGGTGTCCGGAGCGCTCGCCGGCTCGGCCGCGGGTGCTTCCGCGAGGGCCGTCGCCGTGCCGGCTCCGGCACCGGCGGCGGCAGCGGCCGGCTTCTCGCGCACCGGCGAGGTGACGTTGATGGTGGCGCCGCCGCGGTGCACGCCCTCGAGCAGCACCTGGGCGACGTCGACCACCTCGACGCCCTGCGCCTTGTCCTCCTGCGCGGTGACGCCGTCGGCCATCATCACCTTGCAGAACGGGCAGGCGGTGACGACCTTCTTGGGCTTGGTGCCCAGCGCCTCCTCGACGCGCTCGATGTTGATGCGCTTGCCCACGTTCTCTTCCATCCACATGCGCGCGCCGCCGGCGCCGCAGCAGAGGGACCGCTCGGCGTGACGCGGCATCTCGGTCAGATGCGAACTGGAGCCGATGAGCTCACGCGGCGCGTCGTACACCTTGTTGTGGCGGCCCAGGAAGCACGGGTCGTGGTAGGTGACGTTCTCGGGGTCCGGGTCGGCCACCGGGGTGAGCCGCTTGTCGCGCACCAGCTGGCTGAGCAGCTGCGTGTGGTGCAGCACCATGTACTCGCCGCCGAGCTCGGGGTACTCCTTGCTCAGCGTGTTGAAGCAGTGCGCGCAGGTGGCGACGATCTTGCGGCGCTTGCGGGGCAGGCCGTCGAACACGTCGTTGATGGTCTCGACGTTCTGCATCGCCAGCTGCTGGAACAGCAGCTCGTTGCCCGCGCGGCGCGCCGGGTCGCCGGTGCAGGTCTCGCCCGTGCCCAGCACCATGAACTTCACCGCCGCGATGTTGAGCAGCTCCGCCACGGCCTTGGTGGTCTTCTTGGCGCGGTCCTCGTAGGCGCCGGCGCAACCGACCCAGAACAGGTACTCGTAGTCCTCGAACGAGTCGGTGTCCTCGCCGAAGACGGGCACGTCGAACTCGAGCTCGTTGATCCAGGCGGTGCGGTCCTTGGAGTTCTGGCCCCAGGGGTTGCCCTTGTTCTCGAGGTTCTTGAACAGGCCGGCCAGCTCGGAGGGGAACTCCGACTCGATGAGCACCTGGTAGCGGCGCATGTCGACGATGTGGTCGATGTGCTCGATGTCCACGGGGCACTGCTCGACGCAGGCGCCGCAGTTGGTGCACGACCACAGGGCCTCGGCGTCGAACACCGGCTGCGGCTCGCCCTCGGTGTAGGAGCCCACCAGCGGGCGCTCCGCCTCGGCGCGCGCGGCCTCGGAGATCTTGGCCAGGCGGGCCTCGTCGGGGTTGCCGTCGGCGTCGACGAGGCCGATCTCCTCGCCGGCCATGTCCTTCTTGCCGCCGGCGAGCAGGTAGGGCGCCTTGGCGAAGCCGTGATCGCGCAGCGACATGACCATGAGCTTGGGGCTCAGCGGCTTGCCGGTGTTCCACGCGGGGCACTGGCTCTGGCACCGGCCGCACTCGGTGCAGGTGGTGAAGTCGAGCCAGCCCTTCCAGGAGAAGTCCTCGATCTTGCCGGCGCCGAACGCGTCGACCTCCGGGTCGGCCTCCTCGAGCTCGAGCACCTTGCCGCCGGACATCATGGGCTTGACGGCGCCGAGCGCGTTCTTCCCGTCGTCCTCGCGCTTGAAGTAGATGTTGACGAACGCCGCGAAGCGGTGCCACGCCACGCCCCAGGTGACGAAGTAGCCGACGACCGCCAGCCAGATCATGCCCGAGAGCAGCTTGACCACGGCGGCGTAGCTGACGGAGACCTCGTCGATGCCGGTGAACAGCTGCGCGAAGTAGTGGGTGAAGAACGAGGTCCAGATGGGCGGGTCCTCGACGCCGCTGGCGATCTTGAACGTCTTCACGAAGATCATGCCCAGGCCCTCGATGAGCACGACCCACTCGACGAAGTAGGCGGCCCGGAAGTCGGAGCCGGTGAAGCGGGACAGGCGCGCCGGCACGCGCGGGTGGCGCATCTGCCGGATCACCATGAGCACCACGATGCCGATGACGGTGCCGAGGCCGAGCACCTCGCTCCACAGCTGCCAGATCTTCCAGTTGCCGAAGATCGGCCAGTGGAAGTGCGGCGAGTAGCTCTCGCCGTACGCCTCGAACCACAGCAGCGCGCCGCCGAGGAACCCGATCATGACGAACCAGTGCGCGATGCCCACCGTGCGGTTCTTGAGCATCTTCACGTGGCCGAGGAACTCGACGATGACCTGTTTGACGCGGGGCACGACCGGGGTGTTGCGGGTGCGGTCGGGCTGGCCGAGGGCGATGGTCTTGACCATGCGCCACACGCCGGAGCCGAACATCACCCAGCAGAAGACGCTGATCAGCGCCGCGACAGTGCCCAATGTGATGGTCTGGGCGTTCATACGGGTCCCTTCTTCGGGGCTGCTTCATGGGGGCGGCGGGGCGCCGGGGTCTTCTCGGTGCGGCGACCGCCGTCCGCCGGCCTCGGGACGGATGATACCGGCCGTCGGGGTCGGCTTGTTACCAGTGGGTAACTTTTGATGCCGCCCAGCTCAGGGCAGCGTCATGCCATGGTGGGAACCTACACCGGCGGGCGGCCGTCCGGGCTTGTCAGGGTAGCCAAATACCCGGTCGCCCCCGCCGCCCGCGTCGTGGCGGCCGCGCGAACCGCAATGCACTTGTGATGAGACTCGGGATCGGAATCCGGTGTGATCTGGACTACGATCCCTGATAAGTCCTGCCCTTGAACTTCCGGCATGCGGGCCGCCCGGCCCGCGCCCGCCGGCGTTGTCGGTGCAGGTACGGCAATTGTCAGGGCGACGGTGAGGGTGGGTCATGAAGAAGATGCGGTACGTCGCGGCGCCGGTCGCCGCGGTCGCGCTCGCGGTGTCCGGCGCCGGCGCCGGGGTGGCCGCGGCCGGCCCGCTCGATGCGGCCGGCCAGGGGATCGCGACGGGGATGGGCATCGGCGGGTCGGTGGGCAAGGGCGCGGGCATGCTGCTCGGCTCGTCCGACGAGCTCGCCGCCTACAAGGACGTTCCGGGCGTGCTGCTGCAGCTCGCCGGCGGGTCGGTGGGGCTGATCCTCGCCCTCACGCAGGGGCAGCCGATGCCGGCGCTGCCCTTCTGACGGGGGCGTGCGGCCCGTCGGGGGTGCCGCCTACGCCCCGCGCCGCCGGGCGGTTCCCGGTGCGGCGCGGCGCATCTCCGGCGCCAACGGCCGGGAGATGACGAGCAAGACCAAGCGACGACGAGCAAGACCATGACCGTGGGAGGAAGACAATGAAGCGCAATCGATACCTGGTGGCGCCGCTGGCCGCCGCAGCGCTGGTGGCCGGGTCGGGGATCGGTGCCGCCGGCATCGCCGCCGCCGATCCGGCGCCCGCGCCGCCCGCCATGCCCGACCTCAACGTCGACCAGTTCGTGCAGCAGCTCGGCACCAACACCGCCATCGG
>CAZDSL010000056.1:0-11695 GCA_964507655.1 uncultured Mycobacteriaceae bacterium
GGTTGCGGTCGCCGATCGCCTCGACCCAGTTGTTCACCATCGGCTGGTTGATCGGGTCGCGTCCCTTGCGCGGCGCGCTGCCGCCGTCCTCGCGCACCCGGCGGGCGGCGTCGAGGATGTCCTGGTCGCTCATCTGCGCCTCCTGTGCCGCGGTCATCGGCGGGCCACCTTGGGCAGGCCCAGGCCCGCCGTCGAGATGAGGTCGCGCATGACCTCGTTCACGCCGCCGCCGAAGGTGTTCACCAGGTTGCGCTTGGTCTGCACGTCCAGCCAGCGCAGCAGGTGGCCGGTCTCCGGGTCGGCCGGGTCGCCCCAGCGGCCCACGATCTCCTCGGCGAGGCGCCCCATGCGCAGCACCTGCTCGGTGGAGAAGACCTTGGTGGCCGACGCGTCGGCCATGCCGGGCGTGCCCGACTGCGCCGCCACCTGCCAGTTGAGCAGCTCGTTGAGCCGGTAGACGGCGCGGATCTCGCCCAGGGCGCGCTGCACGTCGGGCTGCGACGCGATGGGCGCGCCGTCGGGCCCCTCGCGCTTGGCCCACTCGCTCACGTGGTCGTACAGGTTGCCCACGCGGCCGTTCGGGCCCAGCATCACGCGCTCATGGTTGAGCTGCGTGGTGATCAGGCGCCAACCCTTGTTCTCCTCGCCCACCAGCATCGAGGCCGGCACGCGCACGTCCTCGTAGTAGGTGGCGTTGACGTGGTGCGCGCCGTCCGCCGTGATGATCGGCGTCCACGAGAAGCCGGGGTCGGTGGTGTCGACGATGAGGATCGAGATGCCGCGGTGGCGGTCCTCCACCGTGCCGGTGCGCACGGCCAGCCAGATGAAGTCGGCCTGGTGGCCGCCGGTGGTGAAGATCTTCTGGCCGTTGACCACGTACTCGTCGCCGTCGCGCACCGCGGTGGTGCGCAGCGACGCGAGGTCGGTGCCGGCCTCCGGCTCGGTGTATCCGATGGCGAAGTGCACCTCGCCGGCGAGGATGGCGGGCAGGAACCGGCGCTTCTGCTCCTCGGTGCCGTACTTCATCAGCGTCGGGCCCACGGTCTGCAGCGTCACGGACGGCAGCGGCACGTCGGCGCGGGTCGCCTCGTTGGTGAAGATCTGCTGCTCGAAGTCGGTGAAGCCCTTGCCGCCGAACTCCTCGGGCCAGCCCACGCCCAGCCAGCCGTCGGCGCCCATGCGGCGGATGACGTTCTCGTACGCCGTGCCGTGGCGGTCGGTGAGCATCTCCTGCGCCTCGTCGGCCGAGATGAGCCCGGAGAAGTACTCGCGCAGCTCCGCCTGGAGCTTCTTCTGCTCGGGGGTCAGATCGATGAGCATGCTGCCTCCACACCGAGGTCGCGGACGCTGAGCGCGCCCATGATGGTCAAGCGGGAATCCGGGCCGCCGACGAGGCGCACCAGGTCCTTGGTCTGCGAGCTGTACTGATGCGCGATGTAGCTGATGTCGACGCCCAGCCCGCCGTGCATGTGGGTGCACTGCTGCATGACCACCGGAAGCTGGGCGGCCAGCCAGTACGCGGCCACGGAGGTGTCCTCGGCGGCCTCGAGCCCCTCGGCGAGCCGCCAGCACGCGGAGGTGGCGGCAAGCTCGAGCGTGCGGGCGGTGATGTAGCAGTCGGCCACCTTCTGCGAGACGGCCTGGAAGGCCGCGATCGGCTTGCCGAACTGCTCGCGCGTGCTCACGTGCTTGGCGGTGAGGTCGGTCATGCCCGAGCCGAGGCCGGCGGCCTGCGAGGCGATGCCCGCCAGCGCGAGCCGGTAGAGCGTCTCGGCCGCCGCAGCCGGGTCGCCGGCGCCGGCGAGCAGCGCGCCGCCGTCGATGCGCACGCCGTCGAGCGCCATCGTGTATTCCGGCGCGAGCGCGGAGGCGTAGGTGCGGGTGAGCGTGACGCCCTCGGCGCCGGGCGCGACGACCGCGACGCCGGCATCGGTGGGCACCAGCACGTATTCGGCCTGCTCGGCGTAGCGCACGCCCACCTTGCGGCCGGTGACGACGTACCCGTCGCCGTCGGCGGCGGCCGTGGTGGACGGCCGCGCGGGCAGCGGCGCGCCCGGCTCGTTGAGGGCCGCGGTGAGGATCGCGCCGCCCGGCACGCCGGCGAGGAAGCGCTGCGCGTCGCCGCCGAGCGCCAGCAGCGGCAGCGCACCGAAGGCGAGGGTCTCGAGCACCGGCGCCTGCGCCGCATGCCGGCCGACCTGATCGAGCAGCACGCCGATCTCGGCGATGCCCAGATCGTCGCCGCCCAGCGCGGCCGGCAGCGGCAGCGAGAGCACGCCCTCGTCCGCCAGGCGCTTCCACAGCGTCTGGTCCCACACCGGGGAGTTCCTGTCCATGGCCGCGAGCGTCTCGGCGCTCGCGGCCGTCTGCAGCACGGTGGCGGCCACCTCGGCCACCGCCTGCTGCTCACTGCCAAGAGTGAAGTCCACCAGAAAACCGTCCTATCGAACCGAGTGGAGGTCGTGATCGGAATGTGTGCAAGCCCCGGGGCCCCGGGGCACGGAGCCGCGGGGCGGGCGCCGCCGGGGCGACACCCCTCCAGTGGGCATTGAAACACCCACCGCGCCCGCCGGGCACACCGCGCGACCGCTGTCCGGTCGCGCGGGGGCGCCGGTCAGCCGCGCGGCAGGCCGAGCAGATGCTCGGCCGCCACCGTGAGCAGGATCTGCTCGGTGCCGCCCGCGATGGACAGGCACCGATGGTGCAGGACCGCCTTGACCTGCGGGCCCCACACAGCGCCGCCGATGCCCGCCAGCTCCAGCGCGGCGTCGGCCACCGCCTGGCGGTGGCGCACGCCGATGATCTTGCGCACGCTCGAGCCGGGGCCCGGGTCCTGCCCCTCGAGCGCGCGGATGGCGGTGCGCACCCCCAGCAGCGAGCCGGTGGTGCCCTCGGCCACCTGGGCGCCGAGCGCCGCGAGCAGCCCGTCGCCGATCTCCGCCGCGTGGCCGCGGGCCTCGGCGAACAGGCCCTCCATCTCGTCGCCCATCGCGGAGCTGCCGCCCATGGCGACGCGCTCGTTGGCGAGGGTGGTGCGGGCCAGGCGCCAGCCGCCGTTCACCGCGCCCACCACGCAGTCGTCGGGCACGACGACGTCCTCGAGGTAGACCTCGTTGAACAGGGCGTCGCCGGTGATCTCGCGCAGCGGACTGATCCGGACTCCGGGCGACGTCATGTCGACCAGGAAGTACGTGATGCCCTTGTGCTTGGGCGCGTCCTTGTCGGTGCGCGCCAGGCAGATCGCCCAGTCGGACTGCACGGCCAGCGAGGTCCACACCTTCTGGCCGTTGAGCTTCCAGCCGCCGTCGATGCGCTCGGCGACGGTGCGCAGCGCGGCCAGGTCGGAGCCGGCGCCGGGCTCGGAGAACAGCTGGCACCAGGCGATGTCGCCGCGCAGCGTGGCCGGCACGAAGCGCTCGACCTGCTCGGCGGTGCCGTGCTCGATGATCGTGGGCGCGGCCCAGGCGCCGATGACCAGGTCGGGGCGCTCGACGCCGGCGCGCTCGAGCTCCTCGTCGATGAGCACCTGCTCGGCCGCGCCGGCGGCCCGGCCGTACGGCGCCGGCCAGTGCGGGGTGAGCAGGCCGGTGGCGGCGAGCTCCGCCCGCCGCGCATCCTCCGGCAGCGCGGCGATCGCCTCGGCCTCGGCGCGGATGCCCTCGCGGCGGGCCTCGGTGGCGTCGTCCAGCTCGAGGCGCAGCGTGCGGCGCGCGCCCGCCAGCGTCAGCTCGGCCAGGCGGCGGCGCCAGGCGTCGGTGCCGCCCAGCACCTGCCGCAGCCCCAGCGCCCGGCGCATGTACAGGTGCGCGTCGTGCTCCCAGGTGAAGCCGATCCCGCCCAGCACCTGGATGCACGTCTTGGCGTTGTCGACGGCGCACTCGAGCGCGGTGGCGGCGGCGACGGCGGCGGCGACGGGCAGCTCGGCGCCCACGGAGCCGTCCCCGGCACGCTCGTCGGCGGCCACGGCGGCGTCCCACGCCACGGCGCGCGCCTGCTCGGCGCGGCACAGCATCTCGGCGCACAGGTGCTTGACGGCCTGGAACCTGCCGATCGGCCGGCCGAACTGCTCGCGGATCTTGGCGTACTCGACGGCGGTCTCGAGCGTCCAGCCCGCCACCCCGGCCGCCTCCGCGGCGGCGAGCGCCGCGAACAGGTCGCGCACGAGCCCGGGGCGCAGCCCGGTGAGGACGCGGTCGGCCGGCACATCCACGGACGACAGGCGCACCGAGGCCAGCGGGACCGAGAAGTCGGCCGCCTCGCGCACCCGGGCCTCGACGCCCGGCGTCGACGCGTCGAGGATCGCCCACGGCTCCTCGGCGCCGTCGGCCGCGGCGGCGATGCGCACGAGGATCAGCCCGTCGGCGTCGTACCCGTAGACGAGGCCCGCGTCGCCGTCGAGCCGCAGCCCGCCGTCGCCCGTGCGCTCCGCCGGCACGGGCGCCTGCTCCACCGCCAGGCCGCAGGTGCGCTCGCCGGCGGCGAGGCCGGGCACGAGCACGGCGTCGAAGGAGCCGCCGTCGCGGGCCAGCACCAGCCCGGCGAGCGCGCTGGTGAGCACCGGGCCCGGCGCCAGCGCTGCCGCGGAGGCCTCGAGCATGGCGGCGAGGTCGGCGACGGTGCCGCCCGCGCCCTCGAGCTCCTCCGGCAGGGCCACCGACAGCACGCCCAGATCGGCCATGGCCGGGTAGGATGCTTGCCACGCATGCGGGTCGTCCTCACCCCCGCGCACCGCATCGAGGGGCGAGGCCGAGCGCGCCCACGCGCGGATTGAGTCCTGTACCGCCTGCTGTTCGGCGGTGGTCGCGATCGTCACGGTTCCTCCTGGCCGGTCGTCGTCTGTGCCCCTGCTCGTAACGACGAGCATTGTGGCCGGGTTCGCCCTCGCGCGGTGCCGCCGGCCCGTTGAGCGGGCCGTATGCGACGTGCCCGTCATCACGGTGGACGAAATCCCGCACCAAACCTTAGAACGTGTTCTAATATGAGGTGGTGGTCGGGTCGGGTCACGCGCCCGTCCGACCGACACCGGCCCCGGGAGACACCGCCCGGGCCGGCACACCGGCGCATCGGACGGAGCGGCGAACCCGCACCGTCCGCGGCGCTCCGACCGCCGACACACAGAACGGCCACACGGACGACTCGAGGTAGCCCCATGGCACACAGCTCCCGCGGCACCGCGCACGGCGGAGTGATCCCCACCCTGAGCGAAGGCGATCTGAACTCCGCGGCGCAGAGGGAACGCCGCCGCCGCATCCTGGACTCCACCCTGGCGCTCGCGTCCAAGGGGGGCTACGACGCCGTGCAGATGCGCGCCGTGGCCGACCGCGCCGACGTGGCCGTGGGCACCCTGTACCGCTACTTCCCGTCAAAGGTGCACCTGCTCGTCTCGGCCCTGGCCCGCGAGTTCGAGCGCATCGACTCGAAGACCGGCCGCGCGATGCCGCCCGGGCTCACCGTCCAGGAGCGCCTGGAGCTCATGATCGGGCAGATCACCACCGTGATGCAGCGCGATCCCCTGCTCACCGAGGCCATGACGCGCGCGTTCATGTTCGCCGATGCCTCGGCCGCCGCGGAGGTCTCGCGCGTCGGCGAGCTCATCGACCGCATCTTCGCGCGCGGGCTCACCAACTCCGAGCACCCCACCGAGTACCAGCTCAACGTCTCGCGCGTGATCTCCGACGTGTGGATGTCGAACCTCGTCGCCTGGCTGACGCGCCGCGCCACCGCCGTCGACGTGGCCGATCGCCTCAAGCTCACCATCCGGCTGCTCATGGGCGACCGCACCGAGCTGGCCGAATCGCTCGAGGCCACCTCCCGGCCGCCCGCACCGGCGGAGACCGACGGCCCCGGCACGGACTGAGCGGGCCACCGGCGCGGCGCATTAGACTGCGGCTGCACGGACCCCGATCCGTTCGTCCGCGGCTTCGGACCCGGCGCACGGGCGTACGGACGCGGTCACATCCGGACTCGACCGCCGAGGTTTGCCCCTGTGTCCCCCCTGCCCGACGATCTGCGCCGTGCCCTGAGCACCCTCGCGCGCACCCCCAGGCTGCTGGTGGCCTCCGACTACGACGGCACCATCGCCCCCATCGTCAACAATCCCGTCGACGCGCGGCCGCGCGTCGAGTCGGTGGCGGCGCTGCGCGAGCTCGCCACCCTGCCGGGCACCGTCGCCGCCGTGATCTCCGGCCGCGCCCTGCGCGACCTCGCCACCCTCTCGCGCCTGCCGTCCGAGGTGCACCTGGTGGGCAGCCACGGGTCGGAGTTCGACATCGGGTTCGTCCAGGAGATCGACGCGCCGGCGCGCGCGCTGCTCGGCCGCATCATCGACGCGCTCACCGCCATCGCCGACGACACCCCCGGCGCCGCCGTCGAGACCAAGCCCGCGAGCGCCGCGCTGCACGTGCGCAACGTCGCCGACGCGGCCGCGGCATCGGCGGCCGTGGAGCGCGCCCGCACCGGCCCGGCCCAGTGGGCGGGCGTGCAGTGCACCGAGGGCAAGGCGGTGCTCGAGCTCTCGGTGATCACCACCGACAAGGGCGACGCGCTCGACATCCTCCGGCACCGGGAGGGCGCGTCCGCCACGGTGTTCCTGGGCGACGACGTCACCGACGAGAAGGCCTTCCGGCGCCTGCGCGGCCCCGATGTGGGCATCAAGGTGGGCGACGGCCCCACCGGCGCCCGGTACCGCGTGGGCGACACCGAGGACGCCGCGCGCGTGCTGGCGTACCTGCTCGAGCAGCGGCGCGCCTGGCTGCTGGGGGCCGAGTCGCCGCCCATCGAGCGGCTCACCATGCTCGCCTCGCCCAACGCCAAGGCGCTGATCACGCCCGAGGGCTCCATCAACTGGCTCTGCCACCCCGACCCCGACTCGGCGGGGCTGTTCGCCGCGCTCCTCGGCGGCGAGGCCGCGGGCCACTTCACGGTGGCGCCCGAGCGGGGCGGGCTGCCGCTGAGCCAGGAGTACGTGGACGCCACCATGACGGTGGAGACCCGCTGGGCCTCGCTGCTGGTCACCGACTACCTGCCGCACCTGTCCGAGCCCGGCCGCGTCGACGTCACCCGCGTGATCAGCGGCAGCACGCGGGCCCGAGTCGTCTTCGCGCCCCGCCCGGAGTTCGGCCAGGTGCGCGTGCAGCTGGCGGCGGCGCCCGAGGGCCTGCGCGTGCTGGGCACCAACGACCCCATCGTCCTGCGCTCGCCCGGCGTGCGCTGGCGCATCGAGGGCGACGGCATGCAGCAGACGGCCGAGGCCGTGGTGGACCCGTCCGACGGCCCCGTGCTGCTCGAGCTGCGCTGCGGCACCAGCGACCTCTCGCCCTCCCCGGTGCCCGAGCACGAGGTGCGCGCCGCGTGCGAGGACTACTGGCGCGCGTGGACGCACACCCTCACGCTGCCGCCGCTCAAGCCGTCGCTGATGATGCGCAGCGCGCTCACCCTGCGCGGCCTGGTGCACGCCGGGACGGGCTCGATCCTCGCGGCCGTCACCACCTCGCTGCCCGAGGAGATCGGCGGCATCCGCAACTGGGACTACCGCTACTGCTGGCTGCGCGACGCGTCGATGACCGCGTCCGCGCTGGTGTCGGTGGGCTCCCTGGACGAGGCCGCCTCGCTGCTCGACTGGCTGCACCGGGTGCTCGACACCATCTCGGGGCCCGAGCGGCTCAACCCGCTCTACACGCTCGACGGCGCGTCGCTGCCGCCGGAGGCCGTGCTCGACACGATGCCCGGCTACGCGGGCTCGCGCCCCGTGCGCGTGGGCAACGCCGCCAACCAGCAGGTGCAGCTGGACGTGTTCGGCCCCATCACCGAGCTCATCGCCGCGCTGGCCCGCGCCCGCCGCGACGCCGGCGCCGCGCCCGCCGACGCGCTCACCGACCGCGACTGGACGCTGGTGACGGCGATGACGTCGGCGGTGGCGCAGCGCTGGCACGAGCCCGACAACGGCATCTGGGAGATCCGCGGCGCGCCGCGGCACCACGTGTACTCCAAGGTGATGTGCTGGGTGACGATCGACCGCGCGCTGGCCCTGGCCGTCGAGTTCGGCCGCCCCGCCGACCCGTCCTGGGACGGGCTGCGCGCCGCGATCGCCGAGGACGTCACCGAGCACGGCTGGAGCGCGCACGCGCACTCGTACACCGCCGCCTACGACGGGGTCGACCTGGACGCCGCGTCGCTGTTCATCGGGCTGTCCGGGCTGCTCGACCCGGCGGATCCGCGCTTCGTCGCGACGGTCTCGGCCACCGAGGCGGTGCTGCGCAGCGGCGCCACCGTGTACCGCTACCGCGCCGAGGACGGGCTCCCCGGCACCGAGGGCGGCTTCCACCTGTGCGCCGCGTGGCTGGTGGAGGCGTACCTGCTCGTGGGCCAGCGACCGCAGGCCGAGGCGCTGTTCAAGCAGCTCGTGGCCGCGGCCGGCCCCACCGGCCTGCTGTCGGAGGAGTACGACCCGGTGGCCGAGCGCGCGCTGGGCAACCACCCGCAGGCGTACAGCCACATCGGCCTGCTCCGCTGCGCGCAGCTGCTCTCGGCCTGACGGCGTGCGGGGGTCAGTCGGTTCTGCCGCGCCGGGCGGCGCACCCGCCCCCCTCGTCCGCCGGCCGCCGCGCCCCGCCTCGTCGCCGCCCCGCCCCTGCCTCTGCCGGCCGCCGTGCCCCGCGTCGTCGCCGCCCCTCGCCGCGTGCGGTACTCTGCAATGACAATCATTTGCGTTAAGAGGCGCCGCGCCGTGGACGGCGCACCGGCCAGGATGGGGAACCCGTGCGTCAGGATCGGCCAGCTCGCTCCGCCGCCGTGCTCCGGCGCGGCGGACGCGCACTCGCCGCGCTGCTCGTGCTGGGGATCGCCGCCGCCGTGAGCGCCTGCGCGGCGGGCGCCTCCGCCGAGCAGGACCCGCGACCGTCGGTGGTCGCCGCCACCCCCGTGTGGGCCGGGATCGCCGAGGCCGTCGGCGGCGACGCCGTGCGGGTGCGCGCGATCGTGCCGCCGGGGCAGGACCCGCACGAGTTCCAGGTGACGCCCACCGACGCCCTGCTCGTCACCCGCGCCGACGTGCTCGTCGCCAACGGCGGCGGCTACGACGCCTTCTTCGCCGACCTGGTGCGCGGGGTCTCGTCCGACGCTCCGCTCATCGACGCGTTCGCGCTGCGCCACGACGATGGAGCGGAGGACGACGGCCACGACTCCGGCGGCGACGCGCACTCAGGCCACTCGCACGCCGGCCACTCGCACGCTGAGGGCCCCAACGAGCACGTGTGGTTCGACCTCGACGCCGTCGACGCCGTGGCCCGTGCGCTGGCCGACGACCTGTCGCGCCTGCTCCCCGCCGAGGCCGCGGGCTTCCACGCCCGCGCCGATGCGCTGCAGGAGCAGACGGCGCAGCTGGCCGGGCGGGCCGGGGCCATCGCCGCGGCCCACCCCGGCGCCGTCGTCTCCACCGAGCCCGTCGCGCACTACCTGCTCGAGCGCGCCGGCATCGACGACGTCACGCCGCCCGAGTTCGGCGAGGCCGTGGAGGAGGGCTCCGACCCCGCACCCGCGGTGCTCGCGCAGCTGCGCAGGCTGATCGCCGACGGCGCGGTGAGCGCCCTCGTCTACAACACGCAGACCGACAATCCCACCACCGCCGCCGTCCGCCGCGACGCCGAGCGGGCCGGGCTGCCCGTCGTCGAGGTGGGCGAATCGCCGCCCGACGGCGTCGGCTACACCGAGTGGGTGGACGGCATCCTCACACGACTGGAAGGGGCGGTCGTCCGATGACACGAGACGCAACCGCGGTACTGCTGCGCGACGCCGCGCTGGGCTTCGGCGACCGCACGCTGTGGTCGGGCCTCGACCTGGAGGTGCGGGGCGGCGAGTTCATCGCCGTGCTCGGGCCCAACGGCTCGGGCAAGTCGAGCCTGCTCAAGGTGCTGCTGGGCCTGCAGCCGCTGAGCCGCGGGCGCGCCGAGGTGGCGGGCCGGCCGGTGCGCACGGGCAACGACCGGGTGGGGTACATCCCGCAGCAGAAGATGATCGACCCCGGCACGACCGTCCGCGGCCGCGACCTGGTGGGCTTCGGGCTCGACGGGCACCGCTACGGCCTGGGCCTGCGGCACCGGCGCGATCGGCGCAGCCGCGTCGACGCCGCGCTGGCCGAGGTGGGCGCCGAACACTACGCCGACCGCCCCATGGGCGTGCTCTCGGGCGGCGAGCAGCAGCGGCTGCGCGTGGCGCAGGCGCTGTGCGGCGACCCGGCCGTGCTGCTGTGCGACGAGCCGCTGCTGAGCCTCGACCTGGCCAACCAGCGGATGGTGGCGCAGCTGATCGACCGCCGCCGGCACGCCGCCGACACGGCCGTCCTGTTCGTCACCCACGAGGTCAATCCGATCCTGCCGATGGTCGACAGGGTGCTCTACATCGTCGACGGCCGCTTCGTGGTGGGCACGCCCGACGAGGTGCTCACCTCCGAGGTGCTCACCGACCTGTACCGCACCCCCGTCGACGTGCTGCGGGTGCGCGGGCGGGTCGTCGTGGTGGGCGCCGGGGGCGAGCTCGACCCGCACTGCCAGGCGTCGCCCCTGGCCCCCGACCCGCCGCCCGGATTCCCTGCGCCCGGCTCCCCTGCGCCCGGCTCCCCGCGACCGGAGGTGACGGCGCCGTGAACGACAAACTCAGCCGTCTCTTCGAGAACCTCTTCGCCTTCGACACGACGGCCGACCTGCTGCAGCTCGACTTCGTGCGCAACGCGCTCATCGCCGCCGCCGTGATCGGCCTGGTCTCCGGCGTCATCGGGCCGCTCATCGTCACCCGGCAGATGTCGTTCGCCGTGCACGGCACCTCGGAGCTGTCCATGACGGGCGCCGCGTTCGGCCTGCTCTTCGGTGTGAACGTGGGCATCGGCGGGCTCATCGGGGCCGTCGTCGCCGCCGTGGCCTTCGGGCTGCTCGGCACGCGGGCGCGCGAACGCGACTCGGTGATCGGCGCGGTCCTCGCCTTCGGGCTGGGGCTGTCGGTGCTGTTCATCTGGCTCAACCCCGACCGCACCTCCAACAAGTTCTCGCTGCTGGTGGGCCAGGTGGTGAGCGTGGACGGCGCGGGGATCTCGCTGCTGGTGTGGTCGGCGCTGGTGGTGCTGGTGGTGCTGGCGCTGATCTACCGGCCGCTGTGGTTCGCCAGCGTCGACCCCGACGTCGCCGCCGCCCGCGGGGTGCCGATGCGGCTGCTGTCGATGGTGTTCGCGGTGCTCATCGGCATCACCGCGGCCATGGGCGTGCAGATCGTGGGGGCGCTGCTGGTGCTCTCGCTGCTCATCACGCCGGCCGCGGCCGCCGCGCACCTCACCGCGTCGCCGGGGCGGGCCACCGTGCTGTCGGTGGTGTTCGCCGAGGTGTCGGTGGTGGGGGGCATCATCTTGTCGCTCGCCCCGGGAGTGCCGGTGTCGGTGTTCGTCACGGCCATCTCGTTCGCGCTGTACGTGGTGTGCCGGGTGATCGCCGCGGTGCGGGTGCGGCGGGCGCGGGTGCACCGGCGCGCGGACGTCCCCGCGGTGCAGGCGGCGCCGGCCGAGGCCGAAGGGCAGCTGCGCCGCGGAGTCCGCTCCCCCGGCGCCCGGGCCCGCCGACACCCCGGAGCCCGTCCCCCCGGGCGCGCGCCGGGCCCGTAGCGCCGCCCCCGTGGCAGCATGGGGGTGTGAGCGCGATCGATCTCAACAGCGACC
>CAZDSL010000057.1:0-11648 GCA_964507655.1 uncultured Mycobacteriaceae bacterium
CGTGTCCACCGCCCGAGGCCCCTCCCAAAACCCCACCACCCGGCGGGACTCACCCTTCTCCCGACTCTCGTACACCGAGCCGCTGACCGACGAGAAGGGACCCACTGCGGCAGCGTTCCTCGCCCGAGCTAAGGCCTGGTTCGCCGCTCACGGGATCTCGCACATCCACCGCATCATCACCGATAACGGTGCGTGCTACCGCTCGGCCGACTTCGCTCGAATCGTCGGCAACCGCACGCGACACCAGAAGACCAGGCCCTACACGCCCCGACACAACGGGAAGGTGGAGCGCTACCAGCGAATCCTGGCCGAGGAACTGCTATACGCCCGAGAGTTCGAGAGCGAAGAAGCCCGCGACACCGCGATCGGAATCTGGAATATCCACTACAACTACCACCGCCCCCACAGTGGAGCGGGCGGACATCCCCCAGCATCTCGGCTCCGTGCTGGCGTCACCAACGTCTGGCCCTCATACAGCTAGCCCTCGATGACCTCGTCGACCGCCTCACCGAGCGCGGACTGGACATCCCGGACCGGGACCGGGCCCGCAGGTACCTGCGCCACATCGGCTACTACCGGCTCTCGCCGTACACGATCCCCTTCCACCAGGAAGGATCCGGGCATCTCTTCCGAGAAGGGGTCCGCTTCGACGATGTCCTCGACCTGTACGTCTTCGACCGTGCCCTCCGGCTGTTGGTCATGGACGCGCTCGAACGCGCTGAAGTCGCCATCCGCGCCGCGCTGACCGACCACATGTCGACGACCTACAACGATCCGCACTGGTACACCAACCCATCGCACTTTCACTCCCCCGGCAAACACAGCACGTTGCTGAAGATCGTGCGCGACACGTGCGACACGCAGCTACGCCGCAAACCGGACATCGAAGACGGGCAACTGCTCTACCGCTCGGCGCTCGAGCACTACCTGACGACCTACCGTTCTCCTGAGCTCCCACCGTCCTGGCTCATGGTCGAGACCTTGACGATCGGCCAGCTGGACAACACGTACCGCAACCTCGGAAGACGGCCTGACCGGACCGCCATCGCCAGGAACCTCGGCCTGACCGCGCCGATCCTGCAATCCTGGATGCAGACCTACGTCCGCGTGCGCAACATCTGCGCCCACCACGGCCGGCTGTGGAACGTCGGACTCGGCGTCTACCCGAAGATCCCCACCTCCCCCACCGTCTCGTGGCTACAGGACAACAACGCCCTGCCCGAACGATCACGGAAGCGTCTCTACCCGGTGCTCGTGTCGCTGCAGTCCGTACTCGACTCGGTCTCACCGCACAGCAGTTGGGCACGGCGACTCCACGAACTCCTCGCCACGCGCCCCCGCATGAACCTCGCCGGGATGGGAGTCCCGGAGGACTGGGCCAACAACGACTTCTGGAACCGGCACATCACATGACCGTGCTGGCCCCGGGGCAGCAGTAGCCGGGCACCGACACCGCGACAGCCCCGAGAGCGCGTGCGGCGGTAGCCGCCGGGACTCCTTGTACGCGGCGCCGGACAACATCCCGTCTTCCTCGACGCCTCATCTCGCAACTTCAAGTGCGTCCTGCCACGCCGGGGCGCACGCGCACCGGCGTGCGCCCACACACCCCTGCCGGCACCCTCACTCAGCCACCGAAACCTGCCACACCTCTTGCACTATTGAGCACTTCCGCGAACCTGCTGGTCACAGGCACACGCGGACTCATCTTGGATCGGCCGCACATCATTGCGCACGTGCGCTATTTTGGGTCGGTGGCGGCGGCCAGCGCGACGGCATCGCGGAGCCGTTCGCCGGCCGCTGCGAGGGCGAGTTGTGCGTCCGAGAGGGTGTCGGCGATCTCGCCGTCCATGTCCGGGTAGTCGTCGCCCTGGAGCACGGCGAGCAGCTCGCGGTGCAGCTCCGCTTCGTGGGCGATGAGCCGGTCGATCGCCTCCGCCAATGCCGGAGTCTTGCGGTGCCGGCCCATCAGCGCACCCCGCCACTCTTGCGTGCGGCCCGCTCGGCGGCGCGGCGCTGCTGGCGGCTCATCCCCGACACTGTCGGGGCGGCGCCCATGCCCGGCAGGTACTGCTCCCCCGCCACCGGCACGGTCGCCGTACGGGCGGGCGTGCGCCCCTCCTGTGCCCGCAACGCGGCCGCCCGGCCCTCCGCGTACCCGACCGCCCGGCCGCGTGCGTAGGCCCGCGCCTCCACCTCCGCGAGAGCCGCCCTGTGCGCCGTCTCCGCCCGCTCCCGCGACGCCGCCGCACGACACGCATCCGAGCAGTACCGTGCCGGCCGCCCCCGCGGATCGGTACGCACCGGCAACGCCCCGCCACACCGCACACACCCCGCCGTCTTCGTCTCCATGCACTCATAATATCGAACGTGCGGTATTCATGCGCGCCCGAAACGAAGCACCCGCGCGGACGCCCTGACCAGCGTCGACAGTTGCCGTTATCGGATCGTTACCTTGATGCATGAGGTGTGAGGTACGCGAAGGAAAGAAAAAGTGAACGCCGCGGGCGGGGCAGATGGGTTGGCTACGATGACGCGATGAGGCGGGTATGGCGACGGCCACGGCATACGCCGGCACATGAGGGGTTTACGGCAGGCGCCAAGCGCGGGCGCATAGGAGCCTTGAGGCGACGCCGACGCGGCCGCGGCCCCCAGCAGTCGGATGCCGATGCCGCAGCAGAGGCCACCCGTCGTCTGGCAACGCTCGATGCCATCGCGTGGGCGACCTCATCGTGCACTGATCTAGTCGAGATCGCCTACCACTGTCGCGACAGCGCCGACCTCGACTCCCAGCTCGTCGAGCGATACGGGTTCACCGCGGAGCAGTGTGCGGCGCTCCGCGCTCTGCCGATCCGGCAACTCACCGAGACCCGGCGCGCCGCCGTATACCGCGAGCGTGACGCGTTACGGGACTTCCTTGCCCACGACCGGCAGTCTCCACAAGACGCCGTGTGGGCGCAGCATCCGCGCACCGCGTTCATTCACGACACCGTCATCGACTATCTCGAGCACCACTGGTCGTTCATGGCAGACGAGAAACCGCGGGTGCTGCGCTCCTGGATCAACGACGGTCACATGCTGTTCGTGTATCAGCCAGCGCCACAGACCGCTCCAGACCTCGTACTCGGGCTCGAATACCTTGTCGACGGCGGCCCCTCTCCTACGGGCCTCACGGATCCGACGGATACCGAGTTGGCCCTGGAGATCGCTCGTTACCAGATCCTGGAGCCCTCCGGACCACCCGCAGCCGTACCCGGAACCATCTACTGGACCCCGCCATACGCCCGCTCCGTCTGGCGGCCGACAACTGTCGAGCAGCTCCGCGCCATGCCCTAGAGCCGCACAGCCCCGATCACGCCGCACGTACGGGCCTCGCTGCGCTCGGGCAGGAAACCCCTGGGAACCGCGAAACATCTGACTTGGTTCACGACCTACTTTAAACACGCCGGGGCGAGGTCCCCCACCTTGCGGGTGGCCCGTGGAACGGTCGCAGGCGTGCAGGCACCGACGAGCGACCAGTGGGGCCAGTTGTGGCTGCCGTTGTGGCCGTATGCCTCTGACGAGCTCTACCGGGGCATCTACCGGATGGGCCGGGCCGATGCGCTCGAGCGCCGCTATATCGAGGCCAACCCGCAAGCACTGTCGAACCTGCTGGTGGTCGATATCGACCACCCGGATGCGTTCTTGCGGGCCGTGCACGACCGGGGCGGGTGTCTGCCGAACTCGGTGGTCGAGAACCGCCGTAACGGCTATGCGCATGCGGTGTGGGCGATGGCCGAGCCGATCACCCGCACCGAGTACGCCCGCCGCAAGCCGCTGTCCTACGCGGCGGCGATCACCGAGGGGCTGCGCCGGTCGGTCGACGGGGACAAGGGCTACAGCGGGTTGATGACCAAGAATCCGGTGCATACCGATTGGGATGCCGCGTGGCTGACCGACCATCTCTACAGCCTCGACGAGTTGGCCGAGCATCTGCGCGGCACCGGGTACATGCCGCCGGCCTCCTGGCAGCGCACCAAACGGCGGGCCCCGGTCGGACTGGGCCGCAACTGCACCATCTTCGAGACCGCCCGCGTCTGGGCGTATCGGGAGGTGCGCAAGTGCCCCGACCGCACGCCGGCCTCCTCGCGCTGGCTCTACGCAGCGATCGCGGCCGAGGTGCACGGACAGAACGCGGGGTTCTCCGAGCCGCTGCCCGCGGGCGAGGCCGAGGGGATCGCCGCGTCGATCCACCGGTGGATCACCACCCGCTCGCGCATGTGGGCCGACGGGGCCGCTGTGTACGAGGCCACGTTCACCGCCATCCAATCCGCACGCGGCCGCCGAAGCGGGCAAGCTAGAAGAGCAGTACAGGACGAAATCCTCAAAGCAGAGGGGATCCGATAATGGGAGCAAGTACCCCATCCCGCCGGTCTCACACTGCGCGTGAGCTAGGCGACCGCTTCAACCGAAGTCCTCGAACTGTTCGTCGCGTGATCGCCGAGCCCCGCGAGGCTTACCTGTCACGGGCCCAGCAGCGGCACGAGCAGATCCGCCGGCTGCGGGCGGAGGGAATGAGCATGCGGGCGATCGCCGCGAAGGTCGGCTGCACGGTCGGCACCGTGCACTACGCGCTCAGCCGCGCCACGGCAGGCGAGAAGGACATCGCCTGACATGCACCCCGACCACATACACGGAAACCCCGCCGACGACGTTCCCCAGCCGCTCGGCACGACCATGCCGTGCGGCTGCATCGTGCGGGCCATCTTCGTCAGCTGCGCCCACTGCCACGCCGGCACGTGGGGCGCCACCCCCACCGACGCCGAGATCGGCGAACAGATCCCCGTAGCCGGAACATGCACCGCCTGCGGCGCACCGATCGCCCATCTGGCAGTCGTGTGCACACAACCCGCCCCCGCAGCCCTCGGCGGATAGACGAACCGGGCACAGCACCTACGAAGTCGCATATCCGCAGGTAACACGCATGCATTCATTACTACATGACTGAATGTTTACATGTTATGTTGCGTTCATGTCTTCATTCCTGCCTGTTGTCGCGGTAGCCAATCAGAAGGGCGGGGTCGGTAAGACCGCCGTGACCCTCGGCATCGCCTCGGCGGCAAGCGCCGCCGGCGTACGCACACTCGTGGTGGACATGGACCCGCAGGCCAACTCCACCGCCGGCCTCGGCGCCACCGGCGCCGAGTTCACCGTGGGGGACGTTCTCTACACCGACCAGCGCGGCAGCGCCGCCGGGGCGATCATCGACACCGACTGGCCGCACGTCTCGGTCCTTCCAGCGGACCTGTCTCTGGCACAGCGGGACGCCGACCAACAGCTTGGCGCGGAGATGCGCCTGCGTAAGGCACTGGACTCGCCGACGATCACTGAGCGTTTCGATCTGGTGCTCATCGACTGCCAGCCGAGCGTGGGCAAGCTCGTCTCCAATGCCCTGATCGCTGCGACCGGGGTGCTGATCGTGACCGAGCCGAGCATCGACGCCAGCGCCGGGGTGGCCAACGTGATGGCCACGATCGACACCGTGCGCGAGCACTACACCCCCGATCTGTCCGTCCTCGGCGTCGTGGTCAACAAGGTGCCCCCGCGCAGCCGGGAGGCCGACTTCCGCGCCGCCGAGCTCGCCGACGCTTTCGGAGAGCGGCTCTGGCAGCCGCCGCTGCCGATGCGCACGGTCTTGTCCGAGGCCCACGGGGCGCGTAGGCCGATACGCGAGTACCGCGGCCGTGCCGGTGGACTGTCCGAGGCCTTCGACGTGTTCTTGTCCCGCATCATCGAGAGGGGATGACCCCTATGTCCGCCAAGCACCAGCCCGCCAGTGCCTTCACCACCGCGAAGCTGTCGAAGGCCCCCGGCAGTGAGAAGCACCCACTCGCACCGCAGAAGCCCACGACCACTCCTCCATCTGCGGAGCCGGCCAAGCTCACGCAGTTCTCCGCCCGCGTGGACCCACAGTTGCTCCGGCAGGTCAAGATCGCCGTCGCCACCCGCGGAACCACACTGCAAGCCGCCACAGCCGAAGCGCTAGCGCTATGGCTGAAACAACACTCCGAGTAGGGGCGACTTACAGCGGACTTGCGTACACTTCCTCAATTTCAGCCGCATCCGGCTCCGGAGTAAAAACAGCCCTCTCGACTGACATTCCTATACCAACTCTAGAACCGTGAGTAATTTTGTATCCAACTGCGAACCTATGCAGAAGGTCTATTACTATCTCAGCGCGAGACTCTTCATTCTCCCTGCTCGGATCAGGTCGACATAATACTCGCATGAACCTCTCATTACCGAGCCAAGCCTCACTTGGCATGAAGTCACTACTGTACCGCGACAGCCTAGAGCCCCATATAGGAAAATTGCTATACACAGCAAGGCTCGCAGGACTACGGAAACTAGGTCGAGGTAAATACGGCTTACCGACGCCGTACTTACCTCCGTCAGCGCTTACACCACTCATCCCCACACGCCCAGAATTCACGTCCGCAGCTTCGCCATTCACGAGAACCCGCCAAGCAGAATTAGCCGGAGCCATCTCTACCTCAAATCGAGATACAACACCGCGCTTCTCTAGCCGCCCCTCAAAAGAAGCCATAAAGTATGTCTGAGGCTTCATCAATGGCCACATTTCACCGAGCATTGTTTCTGGGTTTAGATTCTCTATCCGAGATATAGACCGATTAACGCATAACGCATCCCAGACATTCACTGGACGTCTCCTACATTGCGCATAGACCAACTTATTTCAACACGCGCGCAGAGTGTTACGTATGATCGTCTACCGGATCCGTCCACTCACAAGGATCTCCGTACCCGGAACCAGAATATGACGGGCAGGTATACCTACCGATCGCAAATCTCATGCCATCGAACGACTGGTCGTAGCCCAACGAAGGAACCTCGAGCGACATACCTACAATCTCCACGAAGTAGACTCCATCCTCACCAGGAGTGCTGTAGGAGCTAACTGCGGGTTCCAACGAAGTTCCAGTGTTCACTGTACTCTGCTCGGTCACCGTCTCATCCGGCCATCCACTGATGTCCTCACGTAGGCGGTACGTCAGAGTAAAAGTTCGAGAAGGGGTATCCAAAGAGGTGATCTTTGTTTCTACACGCTGATGCATCCTCTGATCCAGAACGTTTGCCACATTAAACTCTAGATTCTTACTCCAGAGGACCTTTTGCTCTTCAAAATTGGCCACTCCGAAGCATAGGTGAACATCCTTACTGACTCTCGCAAAGTTCTTTCTGGGTTCAGATATGCTAGTTGGTTCCATCCAGTCGCACTCAACAGATCCCGAGTCTTGGGTAATATTCTGCGATCTAGTTGAGTCATCGCCTTCTGTGGGGCTAGCAAATGCGGTTACTCCGTTCGCCCCCTTAACACTCACCCCATACGGTAAGCAAAGATACTGCAAATCGCCCTGCAGCCCCGACTCTTGCGCTGACTGCAGTGCGAGAGAAACGCAGGAGAATGCATCTTTAACTAGACTTATCGGGGATTCTATCTCTCCGTTTTGGAATTTCTGGAACATGCCTCCCGTGCTGTTTGCGACAGGATCTTCTATTGGATATCCATACCAGCTCGCTTCGTATCCAAGGGCGCCCCAGACTGCCAAAATGTCGCCGGTGACTGGGTGGGCCCCTGTAGCGGGAGACCAGTAGATCGAGCCGTACTCAAACGTGTTGTACTTCCCGATACCGTCAGGGGTGTCGTTCTCGTCAGAGGTGGGGTACCCCAGCATGCTGTCCTGCGCGCCCAGAGCGTCCCACTTATCTCGGATCGCGCCGCCGATCGCTGCCAGCGTGAGGGTTGTTGCGTGCCAGTAGATGGCTGCGCCTTCGAACTCCTGATGAGACCCCTCGGCCCCGGGATGGCCGATCTCGTCGCTGGTGGGATACCCCATCCAGCCGGCCTCCCAGCCGTGCTCGCTCCACTTCGTCATGAACAACGGAGTGACCGGGTGCGCCCCAGTCGTGGGTGACCAGTAGATCGAACCGTGCAGGAACTCGCTACGGAAACCGGTCGCACCCGGGTTCTGCAGCTCCTCGGTCTTCGGCAGGCCCAGGAAGCTGCTCGGGCCGCCCATCGCGTTGTACTTGTTGCGGATCTCCCCGCACACGGCGAACGGCGACGGGAAGTAGACCTGGCAGTCCGCGGCGAGCGCCGTCTGCATCCGCAGCGACAAGCGCGCGTCTTCCTCGGTGAACCCCTCGGGGAGCGGCTCGCTCTGTATCCGGGCCGCCTGGGCTGCCGGCGCCGCGGGAAGCTCGTCCACCGGCACAGTCAGAGCATCCTGCTGCGCACGCAGGACCTCCTCGCCCTCATGGTGCGGCGTGTCCTCGCGCTCCGGAGGCTCAGTCAGCTGCGAGAACGACGGGGGAGCGTCGACAGGAACCGCAGCGATCTTGTCGGATCCCGCACGATCCGCAGTACCAGCGGCGGTAGTCGACGACGGCGTGCCGGGCTGCGTCGCCGGGGTGGCCGCCGGTACGGACGCGGTCGGAGTGGAAGAAGGCGAGGGGCTCGGCGTGGCCAGCGCCGTCGCCGGGCTGGCCATGATGGCCGCAGCTGCAGTGAGCGACAGGAACGCTCTCCAGCGTCCACGGCGGTTATGTATCCAGTTGTGCACAGCAGTTCTCCCTTGTCCGAGCGCTCCGACAGGAGCTCGTATCCCCTGGCTCCGGATCAGACTCGCGTGCGGACACCGGCCGCGGCGGTCGATTGCAACGAAAAGATGCCGATCTGTAATGCCCCAGCCATCTGCTAAGGAGGTCGACCCCCTCGCCGCACAGTCGGGGTCCACCGGCCCCGCCATCGCCGCACGCCACCCCGCGGAGGGCGACACACTGCCAGCCCGGTCTCCGCCGACAGGGTGGCCGCAGCGCCGGACGTCGGGGCAGCTTCAGCCGCCCCGCCGCCGCGGCAGCGTTACGCCCCGAACTGCTTCCGCAGCTGTGCCTCATCGACGTGGTCGATGCCGTTCCTACGCAAGGCCCGCGCGAACGCGCGGGCCTTGCCGGCCGGCGTGGACTCGCGTGCGGCCGCCGCGTTCGCGTCGGTCTCGGCCTTCGTCATCTGCTTGCCGACACTCTTCTCCAGATCGGCAAGAGCCTTCTTATCGAACTCGAACGTCGCCACAACCCCGCCCTCCCTACGCGTGGGGGACGCCCCTCCGTCATCCTGGCAGCCGGCACCGACAACTCTCGCCACATTGCGGCGCGCACAGGACCGCTACCGGGTCAGCGCACCTCGATCCGGTCCACCGCGGCGTCGATGCGACGCAACATCGTCCGCATCCACTCGATCGTCGCGTCGAGGTTCTCCGGCA
Source organism: uncultured Mycobacteriaceae bacterium (assembly GCA_964507655.1). Taxonomy (GTDB): domain Bacteria; phylum Actinomycetota; class Actinomycetes; order Mycobacteriales; family Mycobacteriaceae; genus Tomitella. The sequence goes on from CAZDSL010000057.1 coordinate 9,321, forward strand.
ACTCGCCGGTCGCGTTCGTCGCCTTCGCCATCTGGTTGATGTTCACCCCCGCCGAAGCGACCGCCCGCAACAACTGCAGCAACGTGTCGGTGATCTCGTGCCGGCCGGCGATGTCCTCACCCGACTCGCCGCGCAGCGCCGACTCGACCAGAAGCCGCTGCACCGTCATCTCCGCACGATCCGCCGACCCACGCAGCACCCGGTCCTCGGCCTCGGTCACCCGGATCTTGATCACCCGCTCCCGGCCGCCGGCAGAGTTGGCCTGACGGCGCCGGCGTCCCGCCCGCGCCGCATTCTTCGTGCCCGCCGCATCCCCTGCGTCCGTCACTGTCGTGTGTCCTTCCCTCGCCCAGCGCAGCGCCCCGAAAGGGCACAGGTTCCGCACCCGGGCCACGCCCCGGCGTACTGCGGAAACCTCGTTTAGGACACCTGAACACTATCTTGCTCCGCGTAAGCGGCCATCCCGAACGCGAACGCCAGGCGCCGCAACCACAACAGCCGACGGAAGCTAATTGTCGGAGTCCGCAGCTAGCATTCGTTCATGTCTGGTTGCACAGCTCCCGTCTACGGTCATCGCACGGCGAGCGGTGCCGCGAACTGCCCGGCGTGCCGCGGACGGTCGTCGTACCGGCCCAACTACTCGCACTTTCCGCCGGCCGCCTCGTACCGGATCAGCGGTGTCGGGTCTTCCGGCAGAGCTGGATCATCGGGCAGCGGTAAGTCGCGTCGTACCCGCAGTGGGGGCTCGGTGTCCTACACGTCCACAGAGTGGCGTTCCATCGAGCCCCTGGTCCACAAGGCTGAGGAGCAGGCGCGCCAACACCCGGAGCGGCGCGATCTCTTCCTCTGCCACGCCTGGGAAGATCGGAACGGCTCCGCCGCCGAGCTGTACAACCTGCTGATGTCCAATGACGCGACGGTCTGGTTCAGCGAAAAGGACGTCGGACTCGGCAAGTCACTTCTCCGCGAGATCGACAAAGGCCTGGCGACATCCAGGATCGGTATCGTGCTCGTGACCCCAGCACTGCTCAAGAGCCTGACAGCCGAGGGCGTTGCCGACAAAGAACTCTCCGCGCTGCTCGCGACCGATCGAGTGGTTCCCATCGCTCACGGCACGACCTTCGATGTACTACGGGAAGTCAGCCCCCTGCTCGCTTCACGTTCTGGACTCGACACCGCAGAGTCGTCACTGGCAGACGTCGCCGCCAAGATCGCCGCCGCAGCCGCAGCCCTCAGCGAAGACTCTGTAGGCGCGTAGACCTCCGCCTACACCCGCTGACTGCAGCAGAAAGGCAGAGCTGACCGGCACCTCCCCCGGTACGCGCCGCCGTGCGCAGCTCGCCCTACTTCTCTCCCGTACCGGAGTCCACGTACGCCCCGCGCCCGGCGAGCGCGTCGTAGAGCACCCGCCGCGAGCACCCCATCTCCCGTGCGATGTGCGCCTTCGGCACCCCGTCCGCGATGCGCCGGCGGGCCTCGGCGATCTGGTCGCCGGTGAGTCGGCGGGCACGGCCCGTGTAGACGCCGCGGGCCTTCGCCGCCGCGATGCCCTCACGCTGACGCTCACGGATCATCGAGCGCTCCAGCTGCGCGACCGCGCCGAGCAGGTGCAGCTGGAACAGCGCGAACGGATCCTCGCTGTCCGGCGCGAAGTCGAGCCGTTCGGCGACGAACTCGACCCGCACACCGCGGCCGGTCAGCTCCGCCACGATCTGGGCGAGGTCGACCGCCGAGCGGGCCAGCCGGTCCATCGACACGACCCGCACCGTGTCCCCGGCGCGCACGTACCGCAGCAGCGCGGCAAGTGCCGGCCGCTCGCCGCGGGACTTGCCGCTCACCTGGTCGGTGAACGTCTCGTCCACCGCGCCGACGGCGGCATGCTGGCGCGCCGGGTTCTGCTCGATCGTCGAGACCCGCACGTACGCCACGACCTGACCCGAGCGTTCCGGCATGCCTGGACCCTAGGGCAGACCTGTGACAAAACGCGGCCGCAGGACCCCAACGTCACGCCGTTCCGCGCCGGCCGGGCTGTGCATCTGGGGTGTACCCCAGGGAACGTTCGCGCCAATACAGCGTTCATCTCCGCGAGAATCGCCACGATGCGCACACCCGACTGACGCAAGACGGTAGGCGTGCTAGATTGTCACCACTACATCCCCCACGCCTCTCCACGATGCGCACTTGGGGGATTTTTCTTTGCCACGGGACCGGAGGAGCGGCGAATGCCCCACCCATCACGCCCGCGCGGTTCCCTCGACTACACCAAGCCACCGCTAGCTGTTGCGGGGCAGGACGTTGATGACGATGCCGCGGCGCGCGCAAAGGATG
>CAZDSL010000058.1:0-1061 GCA_964507655.1 uncultured Mycobacteriaceae bacterium
CGCCGGTGCCCGGCTGGTTGAGCGGCGAGGTGTGCAGCGAGAGCACCGCCACCCGGCGCGGATCGCGCGCGCGGCTCATCGGGCGGCCGCCCGGGTGCCGGGGACGGCGGGGCGCGCGGCGGCGTCGAGCAGGTCGATGAACTCGTCGATCTCGCTGATGAAGCGGCCCTCGTTCTCCAGGAACGGGGCGTGGCCGCCGCCCTCCCACAGCGCCGGGCGGGCGCCGGGGATGACGGCCAGCGCGTGCTCGGCGGCGGAGAGGTCGACGATGGCGTCGTCGGTGCCGTGCATCACCAGCGCCGGCACCGGCAGGGCCGCGAGCATCGCGTCGTGCCCGGCATTGCGGTTGAACAGCGCCGTGCGCACCCGCGGCGGGGTGCCCAGCGCCAGCGCCAGCAGCGCCTGTTCGCGTTCGCCCTTGGAGTGCAGCTCGCCGTGGAAGGACTCGGTGAGCCGGATCATCGCGGGCACGGCGACGGAGGCGTCGGTGGCGAGCACGTCGGGCATCGCGGCGCGCATCGCCTTGCCCACGCGGCCGCCCTTCTGCCCCCGGCCGATGCCGGTGAGCGCGCCCACCAGCACCAGGCCCGCGACGGTGCCGTCGGCCGTGGCGCCGCGGTAGGCGTCGAGGTAGTCGCAGCACACCAGGCCGCCGTAGGACCAGCCCAGCAGCACCGCGCCCGCGCCGGGGCCCACGCCCTCCGCGGCGAGGACGGCGTGCAGGTCGCCCGCCCAGAGGGCCGGATCGTCGTAGCCGGCGTCGGGCGCCCCCGAGTAGCCGTGACCGCGCAGGTCGACGGCGATCACGCGGTACTGCCGGGTGAGCGCCGCGAGCACGTTCGGGCCCCAGCAGGCCGACGACTGCGCCCAGCCGTGCACCATCACCAGCGGCCGCGCGTCGGCGGCGCCGTCGACGCGGTAGACGATGCGGGTACCGTCCGGCCCGCGCACATAGCGGACCGCAGCACTGTGCTCTGCCATGGCCCCCAGCGTATGCCCGCGCGGCCGGTGCAGTCTCCCGCGGCCGCGCGGAGTGTGCTGCGCTGCACCGATGCCGGGGC
>CAZDSL010000058.1:1161-9654 GCA_964507655.1 uncultured Mycobacteriaceae bacterium
CGGGCGCGGCCGGCGATTACGCTCGGGGCATGGCAGAACACGACCGGGAATCAGGACGGCACGATCCGGCCGCGGCGGACGGTGCGGCGGCGCACGGCGAGCTCGCGCGCGGCGTCGACGCCCCCTCGGGCGACACGGCCCCCGGGGCGGCGGCCGCCGGCGTCCCCTCCGGCGGCGCCGACCGCCACCGCACCGCCGTCGTCACAGGGGCCAGCTCCGGCATCGGCGAGGCCTGCGCCCGCACCCTGGCCGCGCAGGGCTTCGACGTGCTCCTGGGCGCGCGGCGCGTCGAGCGCATCGAGGCCATCGCGGCGGAGATCGGCGCCCGCGCCCACGTCCTCGACGTCACCGACCAGGACTCCGTCGACGCCTTCGCCGCCGCGGCCGGGCCGGTGGACGTGCTGGTCAACAACGCCGGCGGCGCCAAGGGGCTCGCGCCGGTGCTCGAGGCCGACCTGGACGACTGGCGCTGGATGTGGGAGACCAACGTGCTGGGCACGCTGCGCGTCACCCGCGCCCTGCTGCCGCGGCTCATCGACTCGGGCGACGGGCTCATCGTCACCGTCACCTCGGTGGCGGCCCTGCGCACCTACGACGGCGGCTCGGGCTACACCTCGGCCAAGCACGCGCAGGGGGTGCTGCACCGCACGCTGCGCGGCGAGCTGCTGGGCAAGCCGGTGCGGCTCACCGAGGTGTGCCCCGGGATGGTGGAGACGGAGTTCTCGCTGGTGCGGTTCAAGGGCGATGCGGAGCGCGCCGATGCCGTCTACGCCGGTGTGACGCCGCTGGTGGCGCAGGACATCGCCGAGATCGTCGCCTTCGCCGCCACCCGCCCCGCGCACGTGGACCTCGACCGGATCGTGGTGCGGCCGCGCGACCAGGCCCCCGACGGGCGCGTGCACCGGCAGCTGTAGCCCCGCCGGCCGGCCGCCCGGCGCGGGCGGGGCGGGATGGGGCTGGATGGGGCGGTCAGAGCGCGCAGCCGACGAGCACCGGCTCGGGCTCGAGCAGCACGCCGAACGCCTCGTGCACCCCCGCCCGCACCGTGCGCGCGAGGGCCAGCAGATCGTCCGCGCCGGCCCCGCCGCGGTTGGTCAGCGCCAGCGTGTGCTTGGTGGACAGCCGCGCCGGCGCGCCCTCGCCCGGGTAGCCCTTGCCGAAGCCGGCCCGCTCGATCAGCCAGCCGGCCGAGAGCTTGGCGGCGCCCTCGCCCGCCGGGTACCGCGGCACGGGCACGTCGTCGCCCACGCGCCGCGCGATCGCATCGAGGACGGCCGGCAGCCGCGCCGCGTCCAGCACCGGGTTGGTGAAGAACGACCCGGCGCTCCAGCAGTCGTGGTCCACGGAGCCGTCGGCGAGCGTCAGCCCCGTCACCATCCCCTTGCCGGCGCGCAGCCGCAGCACCGCCTCGCGCGCCTCCTCGGCCGGCACCCGCGCGCCCGCCTCCGCGCCCAGCGCCCCGGCCAGCTCGCCGTAGCGCAGCGGCGCGCTCAGCCCGTCGCCGTGCAGCCGCAGCTCCACGGCGAGCACGACCGCGTCGTCGCGATGCTTGAGCACCGAGGTGCGGTAGCCCAGCCCCAGCCCGGCGGGCTCCACCCAGCGCCGCTCGCCGGTGCGCCGGTCGAGCAGCTCCACCCGCTCGAGCACGTCGGCGATCTCGGCCCCGTAGGCGCCCACGTTCTGCACGGGGGTGGCGCCGGCCGACCCGGGGATGCCCGAGAGGCACTCGATCCCGCCCAGACCCGCCCGCACCGCCGCGGCCACCACGTCGTCCCACACGGCCCCGGCCGCCGCGCGCACGAGGGTGCCGTCGATCCGCACCTCGGGGTCGGCGATCCGCACCACCACCCCGTCGAACCCCTCGTCGGCGACCACCAGGTTCGAGCCGCCGCCGAGCACGAGCACCCGCATGCCCGCGGCGTCGAGCCGCCGCAGGACCTGGACGAGCGACTCGGTATCGCGGCACGTCACCACGTGCGCGGCCGGGCCGCCGGCGTGCAGCGTGGTCAGCGTGGCCAGCGGGACGCCCGCCGCGTGCCCGGCGCCGAGGCCGGCCGCGAGCGCGGGGAGATCGAGAGTGTGCACAGCCAATGACGGTAACCTGCCCTCATGCCCCGACGCATCGAGCACTCCGCCCGCCTGTCCGGCAGCGCGGCACGCACCTACGCGGCCCTGTCCGACAGGGCGTACTGGGACGCCCTCATGCAGCGCCTGCGCGAATTCACCCCCGTCTCGGTGGTCGAGTCGTTCGCCGCGGGGGACGGCGGCGTGGAGGTGGAGATGACCCAGGTGATCGCCCGCGAGGCGATGCCCGCGGTGGCGCAGACGGTGCTGCAGACCGACCTCGTCATCACCCGCCGCGCCCACTACGGGCCGTTCGCCCCCGGCGGCATCACCACCGGCGGCTTCTCGGCGACGATGCCCGCGGCGCCCGGCACCCTGGGCGGCGACATCACGCTGGCCGACGACGACGGCGGCGCCACGCTGCGCTACTCGGCCGAGGCCAAGGTGAACATCCCTTTCGTGGGCGGCAAGCTCGAGGAGCTCATCCTCGACAACCTCGTGAACCTGTTCGCCATCGAGGACGAGTTCACCGACCACTGGCTGCGCACACACCCCTGACGGCCTGCGGTTCTCATACTTTTTTCATGTTCGTCGTGGACAATCGTCGGCGATGACTGGATACGCACCCGCACGCCCCGCAGCCCCGCGCCGCCGCCGGCACACGGCGCTCATCGTCACCATCGCCGTCGTCGTCGCGCTCGTCGCCGTGGTGGTGGGCGGCGAGTTCTACGCGCGCCACCGGGTGAGCCAGTGCGTCGCCACCGCCGTGCAGGGCGAGCTGGGCGGCGACGTCGACGTGAGCCTGGGCGCCACGCCGCTGCTGTTCACCGTCGTCACCGGCAACGTCTCGTCGCTGAGCATCGACAGCGACGACGTCTCGCTCGCCGGCCCCGCGCAGTCGAGCATCCGCGGGCTCACGCTGCGCTCCACCATCCACGACATCGACCTGCCCGAGGGCGACTCGGCCGGCACCGTCGGCTCGTCGGAGGCCACGGTGCGGTGGCCGTCGTCGCAGATGCTCGCGAGCCTGCAGACGCTGCCCTTCGGCAGCCTCATCAGCGGCGTCACCACCGACCCGTCGTCGCAGACGGTCCAGGTGGACGTGCTCGGAGGGCTCGGGTCGATGACGCTGACGCCCACGGTCTCGGGCGGCGCCGTCACCATGGAGGCCTCCGACATCACCGCGCTGGGCATCGGCCTGCCCACCGGCGGGGCGCAGCAGATCATCGACCTGCTCACCGCCAACCTGTCCGACTACCCGCTGGGCATGGCGCCGCAGTCGGTGCAGGTCACGCAGGACGGCCTGCAGGTGGATCTGCGCGGCGGCGCGGCACCGCTGAGCTCGGCGGGCGCGGCCGACGTGGACTGCAGCATCTTCTGACGGCGGGCGCACGGGGTTGCGCGGGCCGGCCCGGGGTCCGCGGCCCGGGCGCTCAGTCCTCCGGCAGCCCGTCGAGCACCGCGCGGGTTCCGGAGAGCCCCAGCCGCGTGGCGCCCGCGTCGATCATCTCCATCGCGGCCTCGGCGGTGCGGATGCCGCCGCTGGCCTTGACGCCCAGGCGCCCGCCCACCGTCTGCGCCATCAACCGCACCGCGTGCGTGGTGGCGCCGCCGGCAGGGTGGAAGCCGGTGGAGGTCTTGACGAAGTCGGCGCCCGCCTTCTCGGCCATCCGGCAGCACTCGACGATGGCGTCGTCGCCGAGCACGGCCGTCTCGAGGATCGCCTTGAGCACCGTCTGCGGCCCCGCCGCCTCGCGCACGGCGATGATGTCGGCGAGCACCGCGCCGTAGTCGCCCGCCACCGCGGCGCCGATGTCGATGACCATGTCGATCTCGCCGGCGCCCGATTCCACCGCGAACGCCGCCTCGGCCGCCTTCACCAGCGAATGGTGCTTGCCCGAGGGGAACCCGGCCACCGCCGCCACCGTGAGGTCGCCCGCGTGCACCGGCAGCATGCTGGGCGAGACGCACACCGCGCCCACCCCCAGCTCCTGCGCCTCGGCGATGAGCGCGCGCACGTCGGCCGCGGTGGCCTCCGGCTTGAGCAGCGTGTGGTCGACGATCGCCGCCACGGCGCTGCGGAACGATCCCGGTGCGGCCTGTGCGTCCATGGATGCGAGCCTGGCACACCGCGCCGACCCGGCGCAGGCGGGCCCTCACCCCAGCACCCCGCGCGCCGGGCCGCTGGGCCACAATGGAGCGCGTGATCCCCGCTGGAAGCACGGCCCCCGCGGCCGACGACCGCCGCTACGTCCTCACCCTCGGCTGCCCCGACCGCACCGGCATCGTGGCGCGCATCTCGGAGTTCCTCACGGGACTGGGCGGCTGGATCGTCGAGGCCGCCTACCACGCGGACGAGAACTCGGGCTGGTTCTTCACCCGCCAGGCCATCCGGGCGTCGTCGGTGGACCTGAGCGCCTACGAGCTGCGCGAGCGGTTCGCCGAGGTGGCCGCCGAGCTGGGGCCCGAGACGGAGTGGACGCTGCACGATTCGGGCACGCCCAAGCGCATCGTGCTGCTGGTGAGCAAGGACGGCCACTGCCTGCACGACCTGCTGGGCCGCGCCGCGCAGGGCGAGCTGCCCGCGCAGATCACCGCGGTGATCGGCAACCACCGCGACCTGGAGCCGGTGGTACGCGCCCACGGCATCGCCTTCCACCACGTGCCGTTCCCCAAAGCCGGCACCGACCCGGCCGCGCGCGAGGCCGCGTTCGCCGAGCTGCGCGAGCTGGTGGACGCGCACGACCCGCACGCCGTGGTGCTGGCCCGCTTCATGCAGGTGCTGCCGCCGGAGCTGTGCGAGCACTGGGCCGGCCGCGCCCTCAACATCCACCACAGCTTCCTGCCCTCGTTCGCGGGCGCCCGGCCGTACCACCAGGCCTTCGCCCGCGGCGTCAAGCTCATCGGCGCCACCTGCCACTACGTGACGGCCGAGCTCGACGCGGGCCCGATCATCGAGCAGGACGTGACCCGCATCGACCACAGCTACACCACGGGCGACATGGTGCGCCAGGGGCGCGACATCGAGAAGCTGGTGCTCGCCCGCGGCCTGCGCTGGCACCTGGAGGACCGGGTGCTGGTGCACGACCACAAGACGGTGGTGTTCAGCTGACGGGCGCGCCCGCCAGCCGCCGGATCTGCTCGTCGACGGCGTCGGGCGATTCCACCGGGGCCATGTGCCCCACCGCCTCCAGCTCGACGAGCCGGTCGAGCCGTCCCGCCTGACGCAGCACCTCGGCCATGCGGCGTGCGTGCACGGCCGGCGTGAGCCGGTCCTCCGTGCCCACCACCACCGCGGTGGGCACCGCCAGCGCCTCGAGCCCGGCGCGCACGTCGAGCCCGCTGAGCGCCCCGCCCCACCGGCCGCGGTTGCGGGCCGGGCAGGCGTTGACGATCTCGCGGCAGAACGCCACCTGCGCGGGCGTCGCGTCGCGGCCCATCGACACGTAGTGGAAGCCCCACTCGGGCAGCAGCTGCGCCGACACCGGCGCGCCCATCGCCGCCCGCCCGATCGCGAACGCCCCGGGCAGCCGCTGCGGGAACGGCAGCACGCCGAAGTCGTGCAGGAGCCTGTCGGCCGCGGTGCTCACCAGCACGGCCCCGCGGGCGCGCCGGGCCACCTCGTCCGGGTGCCGGGCCGCCCACGCGCTCACCGCCATCCCGCCCATGCTGTGGCCGACGACGACTGCGCGGCGGCCGTCGCCCGTCACCGCGCGGAGCACTGCGGCGAGGTCGTCGGCGAGGGTGTCGAGCGTGGCCGGCGCGTCGCCCGTGGGGGTGCGCCCGTGCCCGCGCTGGTCGTAGCAGACCACGCGGAACTCGCCGGACAGGTCGTTGACCTGGGGGTTCCACACGCGGCTGCTGCACGACCAGCCGTGCACGAGTACCACGGGGGTGGCGTCGGCGGGGCCGCGCGCCACGACGTGCAGCGGGTTGCCGTCGGCGCTGACGACGGGGAGGACGGCGGGATCGTCGGCCGGCTCGGCGAGCAGCGCCTCGCGGCGGGCCCGCAGCGCCGCGGCCCGGGCGGCGTCGGTGCGGGAGGGACGCCGGCCGGGCGCGCGCACCGACTCGGGCAGGGACCCGATCGCCACCGGCACCGCGCGGACCGACTCGGGCAGGGCGCGGACCGACTCGGGCAGGGCACGCAGCGCGTCGGGAAGCGACCGCACCGATCCGGGCAGGAGCCGCACGGCGTCGGGCAGCGCACGCCCGGAGGCCTCCGCCAGCGAACGCAGCAGCGACTGCCGCGTCTCCGTACCAGGAATCCGCACAGCCATCGCCCGAATCCTTCCGCTCACCCCGGCCTGCACCCTCATTGTGTGCATCCCGCCCGGCCGCCGCGGGGTTACCGCGCCCCCGCGCGCCGCCCGTCGGCCGCACCGCCCTGGACGGGCGACTGCGTGCGCGCGCAACGGTTTGCTCACGGTACAACAGCGGCGGCCGCCCCGCGCGGCGAACGGACAGGCCCGTCAGGCGCCCCGGGCGTCCGGACCTGCGGCGGAGGCGGGCGGAGGGGGCGTGTCGCCGCCCGGCCCGGCGGGATCGGGGGTGAGCTGCTCCGCCGCCCGTGCGAGCGCCTTCGCGATCTCGGCGTCCATGCTTTCGCTCAGCAGCACCTGCAGCACCTGGTTGGCGCGGGGGCGCAGGCGGGCGATGAGCTCGGCCACCTCGGAGACCTCGCGCGCGGGCATGTCGATGCGCCGGCCGCCGCCGGGGGCGCCCAGGTAGTGGTCGGCCACCACGCCCACGAACCGGCGGGCCACGTCCTGCATGTCGGCCTGCACCCGCTCGGCCAGCTCGAGCAGGTCGTCGAGCGGCACCCCCACCGCGGCGAGTTCGGCGGCCGCCTCGAGGAACTGCGGGTGCGAGACGACGAGCCCCGCCTCGGCGCCCGCCTGCTCACCACCCGCCGGCTCGGCCAGAGCCCCCAGCCGCGCCGTGCGCCGGAGGCTCTCGGCGGAGGGCTCCTCGCCGAAGACCTTGCGCAGCTCGGCCAGCGACACCCGCGCCGCCGACCGGAGCCGGCCCCACGGGCCCGTCGGCGCCGGCGGGCCCGTGCGCAGCAGGTCCTGCACCCGCAGCCCCTCCTGCGCCGCGGTGAGAAGCTCGGCGATGGTGGCGAAGGTGTAGCCGCGCTCGAGCATGCGGGAGATGAGCCGGAGCCGGGCCAGGTGCCCCTCGCCGTACCAGGCGGCGCGGCCCTCGCGGCGCGGCGGGGGCAGCAGGCCCTTCTCCTGGTAGACGCGCACGTTGCGGACGCTGACCCCCGCGACCTGGGCGAGGTCGTCGATCCGGTACTCGTTCATCGCGGCCGATCCTAGCGCGGCCGCGCGCGGCGCCCGGGGCCGTCAGAGGATGTGCGCGCGCCGCATGAGCAGCGTCGACGGGCCGCCGATGAGGCCCACCGAGTCGAGGAACGCTACCGTCTTGGCGCAGCCCTCGTGCACCATCGACGCGTAGTGCGGGTTGTCGCGCGCCGCCCGCCGCGCCTGCGCCGGGTCGAGCCCCACGTCCCGGTACGCCTCGGGGCTGACCAGCGAGGTGACCACGAAGTACGCGGTGACGCCCAGCAGCAGCCGCGCGTACCGGCGCTGCCAGGGGCCGAGCTGCGCCGCCTTGCGCCGCACCTCCTCGCGCGCGAAGCGGATGTGGCGCGCCTCCTCCGTCACGTGGATCTCGCTGACGCGGCGGGTGAGCGGCTGCACGCGCGGGTCGCGGCGGAAATCGCGCTGCATCATGTCGAGGATCTCCTCGGCGAACAGCGTCCCGCCGTAGGCGAGCGAGCCGGTGGAGGTGGCCTTGAAGAAGGCGCCGAGCCGCATCAGCAGCCGGCCGGGCTTGTAGCTGGGGATGCCCATGCGCTGCGCCGCGCGGGCGAACATCGTCGAGTGCCGGCACTCGTCGCCGATCTCGGTGAGCGCGAAGCGCACGTGGTCGGTGGCGAAGTCACGCCAGTAGACGTCGCGCAGGATCATCTCCATCAGGATCATCTCGAACCAGATGCCGGTGGAGCTGATGCTCGCGGCCTCGTGTTCGGTGAGCGCGATGCGCTGCTCCTGCGGCATGGCATCCCACAGGGCGGTGCCGTAGAGGCTGCACCACTCCGGCGTCATGCCGTACAGGCCGGGCTGCAGGGGCGCATCCCAGTCGATGTCGACGGTGGGGTCGTACGACTTGCGCGCGGCCGAGTCGAGCAGGCGCGCGGCCGTCTGTTCACGGGTGCCGTGCTTCGACGGGCGCAGGCCCGCGTGCGGCTGGGAACGTTCGGTGGTGATCGACATGATCCACCCCGCAATCGTGGAGTGATGGCGGGTGCCGGCGCGGGGCCGGCCCGCCACCCCGGAACTTCCGGTTACACATACCATTGTGACGCCGGTGACACGACTCCGCAAGGGCGGGGGTGGGACTTGCGGCCGGACGGGGTTG
>CAZDSL010000058.1:9754-11648 GCA_964507655.1 uncultured Mycobacteriaceae bacterium
TCGGCCATGTACACGCCGACGGCGACGACGCCGATGATGCCCAGGAAGCTCAGCGCCCCCATCAGGAAGAACACGACGACCGACGCGACGATGATGCCGATCCAGATCGGCTTGGACAGCCGGCCCACGGCCGGGAACGCGTCGGAGCGCTGCCGGATGGCGTGCACCAGCGCGAACGCGCCGAACAGAATGGCGGCCCACTGTGCGACGAGGTAGAGCAGCGAAATGACACCCACGGCGCCAGTCTACGGGTTCGCGCGGCGGGCCTGCGTCCGCGCGCGGCCGGTCCCGGTGCACGGACGCACTCCCGCCCGCCCCGGAACGCGGCCCGCCCCGGACACCGTGCGGTGCCCGGGGCGGGGTGCGGGGCGCTCGGCGCGCCGTCGCCGCGGCCTTGCTCGGCCTGGGCCTTACTCGCCTTGGGCTCTTACTTGCCCTGGGTCTTCTTGGCCGGAGCCGACTTCTTGGCGGGGGCGGACTTCTTGGCGGCCGGGGCCTGCTTCTTGGCCTCGGGGGCCTTGCCGGTGGACGCGACCTTCTTGGCGTCGGCCTCGGCGCGGTCGGCCACCTGGTCGGCCTTGGCCTTCGCGTCGGCGCCGGCCTTCTCCACGCGCTCGGCGGCCTTCACGGCGGCGTCGGCGGTGTCCTCGGAGAGCGTCGAGCCCTCCTCGATGACGCGGCCGGAGGTGCGGCCGGCGAGCTTCGCGGCGCGCTCGCCCACCTCGCGGGTGCGGGCCGCGACGGTGCCCAGGGCCTCCTCGGTGAGCTCGCGGGCGTCGGCCACGGCGGCCTCGGCGCGCTCGATGTTCTCGCCCACCAGAGGCTGCTTGCGCAGGCGCTCCACTGCGCCCTCGCCCCGCTCGGCCAGCGAGTTGTACAGGTCGGTGGCCACCTGGATGTAGGCCTCGGCGACCTTGCGCAGCTCCTCGGAGGTGAACTTCTCGCGCAGCTCGGCGATCTGCGCGGGCATGTCGTCCGGCAGGTTCTGCAGGCGCTCGCGGGTCTCGTCGGCCTTGGCCTGCCACTCGTCGGAGCGGGCGCGCCACTCGTTCTGACGCTCCTCGGCGCGCTCGCGCAGCTTGGCGGCGACGTCGGAGACGGCCTGCAGGGCGTAGTCGCCCGCGCCGACCGCGGCGTAGAGCGGGGTCTTGACGTTCTCGATGGGGTTCGACATGGGTACTCCTAGTGGTGTCGCGACGCGACGGCGTCGCGATGGTCGTCGGTCATCCGGCTGAGCCGTGCGGTCCGGCACACCCCTCGTTGCGCCGCACCGGCCGCTCAGGATTGCGCCGGATTTGCGGGGCCCGCCGCGTCCGCGGCCGCCCCGGCGTTCTCGCGGCAGAACGAGTCGTAGATGTCGAGGATCACCTGTCTCTGCCGCTCGGTGAGCGCGGGATCGGAGAGCACGGCGTCGCGCACCGGGCTCGGATCGCGCTGCTCGAGGATCCCCGCACGGATGTACAGCGCCTCGGCGGAGACACGCAGGCCCTTGGCGATCTGGGCCAGCACCTCGGCCGACGGCTTGCGCAGGCCGCGCTCGATCTGGCTGAGATAGGGGTTGGACACCCCTGCACGCTCGGCCAGCTGCCGCAGCGAGACCTGTGCGGACTCCCGCTGCGCGCGGATGAACTCCCCGATGTCCTGCGCCGTGGTGACCACCTTCTCGGCGATCTCCCCGGCCCCGTCGCCGAGCTGCTCGGCGAACGGCGCAGCGGCGCCCTTGGCGGATCCGTTCGCGGGCGTGGGCCCGGCGCCGGCGTCCGCCTGTGCGGGACCGCCCTCTCCGGCCCCGGCGGGCTTCTGCTCCCCTGCCATGCGGCACCTCCTTGCGCTGCGCCATCCACGCTAACAGAAGTGCTAACTATTGCAAGCAGTCTGCTTGCACGGATTCGCC
>CAZDSL010000059.1:0-11632 GCA_964507655.1 uncultured Mycobacteriaceae bacterium
CTACGGGCCGTACCTGAAGAAGGGCGCCGACTCGCGCTCGCTGGCCACCGAGGAGCAGATCTTCAGCGTCACCCTCGATGAGGCGCTGAAGATCTACGCCGAGCCCAAGCGGCGCGGGCGGCAGGCCGCCAAGCCGCCGCTGCGCGAGGTGGGCGACGATCCGTCCACCGGCAAGCCGATGGTGATCAAGGACGGCCGCTTCGGCCCCTACGTCACCGACGGCGAGGTCAACGCCAGCCTGCGCAAGGGAGACGAGGTCGAGTCGCTCACCGTGGACCGGGCCTCCGAGCTGCTCGCCGACCGGCGCGCCAAGGCCCCTGCCAAGAAGGCGGCCAAGAAGACGGCGAAGAAGGCCCCGGCCAAGAAGACGGCGACCAAGACGGCCGCGAAGAAGACCGCCACGAAGAAGACGGCGACCAAGACCGCCACGAAGAAGGCGGCGGCCACGAAGAAGACGGCGACCAAGACCGCCACGAAGAAGGCGGCGGCCAAGAAGAGCGGCTGATCCCCCCGGGAAGGCGTCCTGGGCGCGTGCCCCCCGGGCGCGTTTCCCGGCACGCTCCCTGGCCGGCGGCGCGTCAGGTCGGCCGCATCAGCCGGGTCGGCGCGGTCCGTCCGCGCAGCAGCACCTCGTCGCCGGGCGTCCACCGCGCGCGCTCGGCCGCGTCGGCGCCGCGCCACACGGCCTCCGAGGCGAGCACGCGGCCGGGCTCGTCCTTGGCCAGCTCGGTGAGCCGTGCGGCCTCGTTGACGGGCGTGCCGATCACCGTGTACTCCATCCGGTCGGCTCCGCCCACGTGGCCGGCCACGGCGGTGCCCGCCGAGACGCCGATGCCCATGCCGGTGGGGCCCACCACGTCGGTGAGCAGCGGCAGCAGGGCGCGCGCGGCCGCCAGCGCTGCGGTGCACGAGTCGCCGTGGTCGATGGGCGCGCCGAAGACGGCCAGGGTCGCGTCGCCCTGGAACTTGTTGACGAACCCGCCGTGCGCGCCGACCACGCCGATCACGGCCTCGAAGAACCGGTTGAGCAGCCGCACCACGTCGCGCGGGCCCTCCTGGTCGGTGAGCGTGGTGGAGCCGACCAGGTCGACGAACAGCACCGCCACCTGGTGCTCCTCGCCGCCCAGGTCGGTGCCGCGCTCGAGCGCCTGCCGGGCCACGTCCTCGCCGACGAACCGGCCGAACATCTCGCGCAGCCGCCGCCGCTCGGCCAGCCCCTCGACCATGGCGTTGAAGCCCATCTGCAGCTCGCCCAGCTCGGTGGTGTCGTACACCGTCACGCGGGCGGTGGCGTCGCCGCGGCGCACCCGCTGCATCCCGTGCTGCAGGGCGCGGACGGGGTCGCCCACCGCGCCGGCCGCGAGCCACGTGGTGAGCGCGCCCAGCACCAGCCCCGCCACGGCGAGGGTGATGACGGCGGGGCGGATGTCGGCGGGCTGGCCCACGTCGTCGGCGAGCCCCACGTCGGCGGCCACCATGAGGATGCCCACCACGGGCAGCCCCGTGCCCAGCAGCCACGCGGTGAGGATGCGCTGGCGCACGTTGGGCGTGAACACCTGCGCCAGCACGGTGCCGTCGAGCACGGCGGTGGTGACGGGGCGCAGCAGCCGCTCGGCCTCGAAGTAGGTGATGGCGGCGCTGGCCACCGAGCCCAGGATCACCGCCAGCGCCACGACGGCGCCCATGCCGGGCGATTCGCGCGCGCCCTCGAACACCATGGGCAGTCCCGCGATCACCCACAGCGCGGCGCTGAGCAGCGACTGGGCGATGGGCAGGCGGATGATGCGCCCGCGCACCTTGGCGTGGCCCACGCGGGTGCCGGACGGGCCGCCGGGCGAGGCGGCCCCGCGCCGCCACTCGATCACAGGCCAGGCGAGCGCCAGGGTGCCGGCGATGAGCACCACCGCGGCGGCGGCGACGAGCCAGAGGAACTGGGCCAGGTGCGCGGTGGCGAAGGCGTTGACGGCGGGCGAGAGGGCGTACCGCATGAGCAGGTACAGGAACACCGCCGCCGCCAGGTTCGACGCCGTGGTGCCGATGATGAGTGCCGGCCACACCGCGCGTTCCTGCCGTGACGGGGCGGATGCCATGCACCGAACCTATCCGGCGGGGGCGGGTGCGGGCGGGCCCCCCGCCGCGCGCGGCCGGCCCAGGCGGGTGTCGGAGCGGCGCCCGCGCAGCAGCACCGTCTCGCCGAGCTCCCACCGGCGGGCCTCGTCGTCGGCGGCGTCGGCGATGGCGGAGGCGGAGGCGAGCACGGCGCACGGCTCGTTCTTGGCGAGCTCGGTGAGGCGTGCCGCCTCGTTGACCGGGTCGCCGATGACGGTGAACTCGAAGCGCGCGGCGGCGCCCACGTGGCCGGCGATGGCGGTGCCGGCGGACACGCCGATGCCGAACTCGCCCTCGCCCACCACGTGGTCGAGGCGCTCGCGCAGTTCGCGGGCGGCGGCGAGGGCGGCGCCGGCCGGGTCGGGATGCTCGAGGGGGGCGCCGAAGATGGCCAGGGCAGCGTCGCCCTGGAACTTGTTGACGAACCCGCCGTGGTGCCCCACGGCGTCGACGATCTCGCGGAAGAACTCGTTGAGCAGCAGCACCACCACCTGGGGTCCGACGGTGGCGGCCAGGCGGGTCGAGCCGACGAGGTCGACGAACAGTACCGCCACGTACCGCTCGGCGCCGCCCAGCTCGGTGCCGTGCTCGAGGGCTCGCCGGGCCACGTCCTCGCCCACGTAGCGGCCGAACAGGTCGCGCAGCCGCTGGCGTTCCTCGAGCCCGTGCACCAGGTCGTTGAAGCCCGCCTGCAGCAGGCCGATCTCGCTGCCGTCGTAGATCTGCACCGAGGCGCCCAGGTCGCCGCGCTGCAGCCGCTGCTGGGCCTCGCGCAGCTGGGCGATCGGATCGCCGATGGCGCTGCCCACCAGCAGGAACGCGAGCGCGCTGACGAACAGGGTGATGAGCGCGACGAGGAGCACCACGTCGAGGACGCGGTCGGCCGTGGACGGGAGCACGTCGAGCTTGAGCCCGGCCACGGTGATGGCGATGCCCACCACCGGGACGCCGGTGCTCACCGCCCACGACACCATGATGCGGGTGGACACGCCGGGCGCGTTGGTCTGCTCCATGACGCCGTAGTTGAGGGCCTCGGCGGCGATGGGGCGCAGCAGGCGCTCGGCCTGCATGTAACCCAGGGCGCTGGTGGTGACGGCCCCCAGCGCGCCGGCCACCGCGATCGTGAGCACGCCGCCGCCGAGGGCGGTGACGTTGATGAGCGTGAGCAGCAGCACCCCGCCCGCCCACAGGCACATGTGCAGGATGGCGTGGTAGAGCGGCACCCGCATGGCGCGGCGGCGCACCTTGAGCGTGTCTTCGATGCTGTCGCGCTGCCAGCGCAGCACCGGCATCACCAGGATGATGCCGCCGATGCCGCCCACGACGAGGGCGGCCGCGAGATAGCCGAAGAACAGCGCGGCCGACGCGGGCGTGAACGCCGACGGCGTGGTGAGGGGGCTGTCGGGGATGAGCACCTTCATGCACAGGTACACCAGCAGCGCACCCACCACGTTGGCGCCGAGCATGGCGAGGGCGTAGACCGGCCACGGCGTCGTCACCAGCCAGCGGGCCAGCCGCCACATCCGTCGCACGGTAGTCACCGTAGCGGGCGGTGTCGGCGGGGGAGACTAATGTCGGGCCACATGGCGGGTGGCGTCTTCGATCGACTGGTGGGGCAGCAGCGTGCTGTCGAGGTTCTCGCGGCCGCGGCCGGCGCCGCGCGGGGGGAGGGGACGGGCGCGTCGGGCATGACGCATTCGTGGCTGTTCACCGGCCCGCCCGGCTCGGGGCGCTCCATCGCGGCGCTGGCGTTCGCCGCCGCGCTGCAGTGCACCGCGGACGGCGCGCCCGGCTGCGGCGAGTGCGCCGCGTGCCGCACCACGCTGGCCGGCACGCACGGCGACGTGCGCCGCGTGGTGCCCGAGGGGCTGAGCATCCCGGTCAAGGAGATGCGACGCATCGTCCAGGTGGCCAGCCGCCGCCCCAGCGTGGGCCGCTGGCTGGTGGTGGTCATCGAGGACGCCGACCGGCTCACCGAGGGGGCCTCCAACGCGCTGCTCAAGGTGGTCGAGGAGCCGCCGGAGCGCACCGTGTTCCTGCTGTGCGCGCCCTCCACCGACCCGGAGGACGTCTCCGTCACCATCCGCTCGCGCTGCCGGCACGTGGGTCTGGTGCAGCCGTCCACCGAGGCGGTGGCGCAGGTGCTGCGCGAGCGCGACGGGCTCGACGCGCCCACTGCCGAGTGGGCCGCGTCGGTGAGCGGCGGGCACGTGGGCCGGGCGCGGTGGCTGGCGCGCGACGAGGCGGCCCGCGAGCGCCGCCTGCGTGCGCTGCGGCTGCCCACCGCGGTGCTGCAGCCGGCGGGCGGTTACCTGCTGGCGCGCGAGCTCGTGGCGGCCACCGAGGCCGAGGCCAAGGAGGCCAACGAGGAGCGCGAGGCGCGTGAGCTGGACGAGCTGCGGACCACCCTCGGCGCGGGCGGCACCGGCAAGGGCACGGCGGGCGCCATGCGCGGCACGGCGGGCATGGTCAAAGACCTGGAGAAGCAGCAGAAGACGCGCCGCACCCGCTCGCAGCGCGACGGGCTCGACCGCGCGCTGATGGACGTGGTGGGCCTGTACCGGGATGCGTTGGCGCTGAGCCTCGGCTCCGGCGAGCCGCTGCTGCACCCCGACCTCGCCGACACGGCCCGCACGCTGGCGGAGCGGGCGCCGCAGGCCGGGCTGCTGCGGGCCGTCGAGGCGGTGCTCGAGTGCCGCCAGGCGCTGGCCGGCAACGTCAAGCCGCAGGTCGCGGTGGATGCGATGGTGGCCGGGCTCGAGGCCGCCACGCGCCGGTAGCGCCCGCGCGCGGGCCCCGTTTTTGCGCTGGGCGCGCGGGCCGCTAGACTTCGATGCGCTCGGGGAGATCCCGGGCGGGTCGCCCGGGCATGCCCGGGCGCGCCACCTTAGCTCAGTCGGTAGAGCGATTCACTCGTAATGAATAGGTCGCCGGTTCGATTCCGGCAGGTGGCTCGGCAACCGATCCCCGCGCACCGCGGTGCGCGGGGATCGCCCGTCACCGGGCGCCGCGACACGCGCCGTAGGGCTTTTTCCAGAGACTTGGCGCGGTGTGCGTCGTGCTGTTAGCCTGTATCTCAGCGGCGGTTCGCGCCTACCCCCCCTGGCGCACGCTGCTCTCGATCGCTTCTGCCACCTCCCCCCCGGCGGAAGCGGTCCCTGGCCCGCCCCGCTTCCATCCCCCCCGGATAGCGGGGCGGGCCCCTTTTCTCCTCCGGTGCCGCTGTTCCGGCCCTGCCTTGTCCTTCGCTCGGGCGGGCTGTTGCGCTGCGGCTCTGCAGAACCCGCGGGATGTGGGCACAATCGGCTACGCAACCCGATCACCGATGCATCAGGAGGTGCCGGCAATGGGCGTGGCAGACAAGTTCTCGAACAAGGCGGAGGAGCTCCGCGGCCGGGCGAAGGAGGCCGCGGGCGCCGCGACGGGCGACGAGGACCTCAAGGCCGAGGGGCAGGGCGATCAGGCCTCGTCGGCGGTGAAGAAGGGCGCGGAGAAGATCCGCGACAAGGCCAACGAGATCGCCGACAAGGTGGTCGGCGAGGACGAATAAGGCGCACGCGCCGCGGGCCGCTCCTCCACGGTGGAGGGGCGGCCCGCGGTGTTGTGCCGGTGTTGTGCCGGTGCGGTCAGGCGCCGGGGCCGCTCACGAACCGAGCGAGCCGAACAAAGAGGCCAGGTCAAGCGAGCCGGATGCGCCACCGTCGCCCGGGTCGGTGCCGGGATCGGAGCCCTCGCCCGGGTCGGCCTCGCCGACGATCACGGAGGTCCGGTCGTTCGACGACGCGACGTCCGCGGTGCCGGACGCGAACTCGGCGGTGACGGTGCGCTGGCCGGCGACGGTGGGGGTCCACTGGAAGGTGGCGGTGCCGCCGGAGACGGTAGCGGTGCCGATCACGGTGTCGCCGTCTTTGAAGGTGACGGTGCCGGACGCGGCCGGTGCGCCGTCCACGGTGACGGTGGCGCGCAGCATGGTGGGCGTGCCCACGGCGGCGCCCGTGACGTCGTCGATGGTGGTGTGCGAGTCCTGCACAGTGGCGGGGGCCTCGGCTATCTCGATGGCCGCCCGGCTGCTGGTGGAGCCGGTGACGCCGCTGCGGCCCGAGAACGTCGCGGTGATGCTCGCGTTGCCTGCGGCGGTCGGCGTCCACGAGTACTCGGCGGTGCCGTCGGCGGCGACGGGGACGCCTGCGATGGTCGCGGCGCCGTTGTGGAAGGTCACGGTGCCGCCGGAGCCCGTCGGCGAGACCGCCGCGTGCAGCGTGACGGCGGTGCCCACCTGGCCGGTGGCGGGGACGGTGAGTGTGGTCGTGGAGGCGACGTTGGCCTCGGCGACCTGCACCGTTTGCGCGGGGGAGGTGGAGGCCGCGACGTTGGCGTTGCCCAGGTATTCGGCAGTGATCGACTGTGTGCCCTTGATCGACGGTGTCCACTCGACGCTCGCCGTGCCGTCTGTGTCGAGCGTGTCGGTACCGATCTTCGTTGCGCCGGAGTAGAACTCGACGGTATCGCCCGTGGTGCCGCCGGTGACGGTGGCCGTGAGCTGTGTGGCGTCACCGACGCGGGCGGAGCCGATCGGTGCCAGGGTGGTGGACGAGGCGGCCTTCTGGACGTTGATGGTGGGGCCGGCGGAGGTCCGGTCGAACCAGCCGCCGCCGGGTTGCCAGTTCCCCTTGCCGGGCGTGGTGTGGAACCTCAGCCCACCGGTGGCAAGTGGGCCCGGGGCACAGGTCACTGTGAATTGGGAGGTCAGCTCCACATAGGTGGAGCCGCCATTGGCGGCGGCGACCTGCATGGCCCAGCCGGCGTTGGAGGCCTTGACCGCGCCGGCATCGGTGCTGACGGAATCCGAATCGGAGGTTGCATACCCGGAACCGACTCGCCACGCGGCCACCGTGGGGCTGTCCGGCACGAGCTGGAGGCATTCGGGATGGTGGTCTTCGAGGTTTTGGGCGTAGGTCTCGAAGCCTGTGCCTGCGGCCTTGACGCCGGTGATGCGGTCGGTGATGGTGATGACATCGCCGAAGGCCGGAGCGGCATTGCTGACGGTGCGCAGGTAGTCGACGTTCACCTGGTTGTGGATTCCGACGTTGTAGTTGTACGTAGTCACCGTGCCGCTTGCGCTCACCGGGTCCGCGCCTGCCCCACCGGCTCCGAGTGTCGCCGTGCAGGACGCGGCCAGGGCCCCCGCGCTGACGCCGGTCACGAGCCGGCGGATGGTCTTCTTCCTCATGTACTTCCTTCCACGTGGGTGTGCACGGTGCCGGAGCCCGGTGGCGTGCGGGGAACGGCGGCCCGGAACTTGGACGGACGACCGTGTGATGCGCGCAACAGTAGCCGAGCGGATCAGCGCCTTCAAGGGGGTGAAGACGGGCGTACAGGTGAGCCGTTTGCCGTGTGATCCTGCCGCCTGTTGACGAGCCCGTCTGGGCCGCGCGAAGCGGTACCCATGTGGCGTGCGGGTCTGGCGTGATTGATGTGCTTGGAGTGTCGGCCCGAATGCTCAGGATCCGGCAATACCTGCCTCCGGGGGAAGATCAGACGAGTACCGTCCTGGAATTGACGAGATCCGGATCACACGTCCATGTCTCGTCGTGTCGGTTTCGGCCACCTTCGAGAGGGGAAGTGTGTGATGGGGGAAGACTGATACGCCGGCTAGTCGCCGGCGTGAGTGCGGCGGCGTTGGCGGCGTCCTTCGCCGCGATGCTGGGGACAGGGACGGCGAGTGCTGAACCGGTGAGTGTGAGCTGGACTCTTGGCAGTGGGATTCTCGGACAGACCGCGATCACGCGGACCATCTCCAACGGCACGCCATCGGCCGGCGACACGATCACGGTGACCTCCGCCTTCAGCCGGACGGTGAGTGCGCGTCAGGTTTATCACCTCAAGGACATCGCGCCCGACTGCCTGACGTATGTGCCGGGGTCCGCCAAGGTCAACGGAACGGCGGTCTCCTCCGGCGACGTGGAGGTGCAGGCGCAGGACCCGGCGAGCCCGGGCAACGGCTACGTGCGCATCAGCGGTTTCTGGAACGTCGGCATCCTCGCCGCCAACTACAAGACCTTCAGCTTTGACTACACCGTGGGGAACTGCGTGCCAGGCAGGACCTATTCCACGGCGCTGCACTTCGACGGGAACGACGGCATCGGCGGTGGTACCAACGCGTCCGGGACCAGCGGCGACCGCGGTCCGTCGATCACGATCCCGAAGACCGCGACGTCCACGGCGAATGTGGTGGTGGATCCGGCGCAGCCGCGGGTGGGGGAGGCGGCGACGTTGTCGTCGTCGGTGACCGATGGCACCGAGGGTGTCGCGGTGAGTTTCGAGGATGCGGCCGGCAACGTGCTGTGTTCGGGGGCTGTGGCTTCGGATGGGTCGGTGTCGTGTTCGTGGACGCCGGCGAGTACGGACACGGTGGCGGTGACGGCGCATTATCCGGGTGATGATGCGACGTTGGCGTCGGTGTCGCCGGTGGCGACGTCGGTGACGCCGCTCGACGCGGTGCCGGGCGGGTTGACGGTGTCGTCGATGGCGCCGAATCCTGCGGATGATGGTGCGACGGTGACGGTGTCGGGCACGGTGGGCGATAACACGACGGGTGTGTCGCTGACGGTGGGCGGCGCGGTGCCGGCGGGTCTGGATTGCCAGGTGTCGGGGTCGTCGTTCACCTGCACCTTCCCCGCGGCGGAGTCGCAGAACGGGAAGTCGGTAGTGGTGACGCCGCTCAATGGCACTCAGGAGGGTACGTCCGCGGACGCGGGAGTGCTGACCGTGAACGCGCAGCCGCAGCCCGGCGAACCGGTCATCACCATTTCGCCGGAGTCGCCGTCTGCGGGAGACACGGTGACGGTCACGGTGACCGTGCCGGACGGCACCGAGGGCGCCGAGGTGACGGTGACCGCCACGGTCGACGGTGAGACCACCGACGTGTGCACCACGACCCTGAGTGGCAACGGCACGGCCACCTGCACGTGGACGCCCGGCGCCGAGGGCGAGTACACCCTCACCGCCACCGCGGGCAGCGGCGGGGAGGCCGTGACGGGCACCAAGCATGTGAATGTCAGCGCCGGCGGGGAGAAGCCGGGCGGCTGCGGCAGCCTCGGCTCGCTCGACATCCTCGGTTCGCTGGGTTCGTGCGGCGGCGACGATTCGGGCGGGTCCACCGGTTCCCTCGGGTCGCTGGCCTTCGTGGGATCCGGTGCGCATGTCGCGTGGGGTTCGTGACCACGTGACGCGGCACCGCGGCTGAACGTGGCCGCGCGTTACGCCCGCTGCGTCTGAGCGGGCAAGGCCCCGCCGGGAGTCATCCCGGCGGGGCCCCTTGCTGGGCGCGGTGACCGCCATCTCTGTGCCCGCAATCTCATTAACGTACGGAATTCCGGTAAAGACTCGTAGCGTCTCTTGCGTGCAAGAACTCGGACGAGTGCCCACCCCGGGTGTCGGCGAGCATGCACACGTCCCACAGGAGAGGTGAGGATATGTCCGGAAATCACTGGACTCGCCGGCTCGTCGCCGGCGCGGGGGCGGGGGTGCTGGCGGCGTCGGCCGTCGCGACGCTGGGCGCGGGGGCGGCCAACGCGGCCGTTTTCGACACCGTGACGGGGTCGGGCGGGGGGCTTGTGAACGGCAGCCTGCAGTGGACCCGCACGGTGTCGGATGCCGACCCGGAAGTCGGCAGCACGATCACGGTCACCAACGACTTCACGCGCAAGGCGAGCGTGGCGGTGTACCTGCACGCCGCGCAGAACACGACCAGCGACAACTGCCTGGCCTACGTGCCGGGCTCGTCCAAGGTGGTCCAGCACAACAGTGACGACTCGACGACGGAGCTCACCGACTACGTCGAGAACGGGGGCTACATCGACCAGGGCGGCGTCGGCGCCGGTGGTGGATGGCAACTCACCGACCAGCCCATCACCTGGACGGCGAGCTACAAGGTGAACTGCGACCCGGGTGAGCAGCTGATCGGCCTCGACTTCCTCGACAGCTCTCGCCTCTACGAAAGCTACAAGTACGTCGACACCGGCAGCTTCGGCATCGACGTGCAGCAGGTCGCGACCGAGGCGAAGATCAGCGTGGACCCGCAGCCGCAGGTCGGCCAGACCTCGACCATCACCGTCGACGTCTCCGCGGCCAACCAGGACGCGCAGATCTCCGACGGCACCGTCACGTTCTACAACAACGGTGTGGCCATGGGCGACCCGGTGCAGGTGGTGAACGGGCGGGCCACCGTCGCCTGGACTCCCGACGCGGACGGGGACTACGAGATCAGCGCGGAGTACTCGGGCCACGGCAACTTCGCCGCGGCGACGTCGGAGGTGCTGAAGTTCAGCATCGGTGAGACCCCCGGCCCCGAGGAGCCCGGCACCGGCAGCCTCGGCTCGCTGACCGGCAGCCTGGGTTCGCTCGGCTCGCTCGGCCGCTGAGCGTTCGGTCGCCGGCCTCCGGCGACCGTGCCGCGCACACGCCCCCGGTGTCCCGCACGCTGCAGCGTCGGGCACACTGGGGGCTTATGCGTCCTGCGGGGCGCCGCACCGCAGGACAGCCGGAAGGAACTCTTCACGATGCGCGCACTGGTCACCGGCGGGGCCGGCTTCATCGGCTCCACCCTGGTCGACAGGCTCCTCGACGACGGCCACGAGGTCACCGCCGTCGACAACCTCAGCCGTGGCCGCGCCGGCAACCTGCACCGGGCGCGCGAGAACGAGCGCTACAAGTTCGTGCACGCCGACCTGGTCACCGCCGACCTGGGCGAGATCGTCGCCGAGCGCAGGCCCGAGGTGGTCTTCCACCTGGCCGCGCAGATCGACGTGCGGCAGAGCGTGCAGAACCCGGCCGCCGACGCCTCCGTCAACGTGCTCGGCACGGTGCGTCTGGCCGAGGCGGCGCGCCAGGCGGGGGTGCGCAAGATCGTGTTCACCTCCTCGGGCGGCTCCATCTACGGCTCGCCCGAGACCTTCCCCGTCACCGAGGATGCGCCCGTCGATCCGCAGTCGCCCTACGCGGCGGGCAAGGTGGCCGGCGAGATCTACCTCAATACCTTCCGCAACCTCTACGACATGGACTGCACGCACATCGCGCCCGCGAACGTGTACGGCCCGCGGCAGGACCCGCACGGCGAGGCCGGCGTGGTGGCGATCTTCGCGCAGGCGCTGCTGCACGGCCGCGAGACGAAGCTCTTCGGCGACGGCGGCAACACCCGCGACTACGTTTTCGTCGATGATGTCGTCGAGGCGTTCGTGCTCGCCTCCGGGGAGGCCGGCGGCGGGCAGCGCTTCAACATCGGCACCGGCGTCGAGACGTCCGACCGTGAGCTGCACTCGATGGTGGCCCAGGCAGCCGACGCCCCCGACACCCCCGCGCTGCTGGCGCCGCGGCTCGGCGACGTGCGCCGCTCGGTGCTCGACCCGGCGCTCGCCGGGCGCGTGCTGGGCTGGCGGCCCAAGGTGGACATCGAGGAGGGCGTGCGCCGCACCGTCGAGTACTTCCGCAGCTGAGGCGGGCGCGGTCGGGGCGGGCCTGGGCG
>CAZDSL010000060.1:0-11609 GCA_964507655.1 uncultured Mycobacteriaceae bacterium
CGGCGCCCGCGCGAAGAAGCGCAGGCCCCAGCGGCGGTGAGGCCGGGCCGGAGGCCCCGCGGGGGCCGCCTCGCCCACTGCGGCCGCATCGTCTGCGGCTGCCTCGTCCACTGCCGCCTCGTCCGCAGCGGCGGGCGGGTCCTGCGTGTTCCCGGTCATGCGGAGATTCTGGACCACGGCCGCCCGCGCCGGCGCCGCAGGCTCACCCGGGCGGGCTCACTCGGGCGGCGCGTCCCCGGCGCGGCGGCGGCGCACCAGCCACACCGAGGCCAGCGCGACGAGCACGACGGCGACGAGCACCGCCGAGCCGGCGCCCAGCCAGTGCACCACCTGCTTGTACGAGCGGCCCGCCGCGTACCCCACCAGGACGTTGGCGATGCCCCACGTGAGCGCGGCCGCGACATCGGCGGCGAGGAACAGCTGCAGGCGCATCCGCGAGGCGCCCGCCAGGGTGGGCATGAGGGTGCGGACGAAGGCGATGTAGCGGCCCGCGAACACGGCCAGCGGGCCGCGGCGGGCGATCAGCGCCATCGTCTGCTCGCGGCGCCGGCGCCGGCGCGGCGTCATGGGGCGGCCCTGCATGCGATCGCCCAGCCAGCGGCCCAGCGTGTAGCCGGTGGCATCGCCCAGCGCCGCGCACGCCACCACCACGGCCGCCATCGGCCACAACGAGGCGTGCCCCAGGCTGGCCAGCACGCCGCCCACGATGGCCGCCGTCTCGCCCGGCACGACGAAGCCGATCAGCAGCGCCACCTCGGCGAAGACGAAGGCGCCCACGATCGCGTAGACGACGGCGCCGTCCAGCGTCAGCAGGCGCTCGAGCACTCCGGTCATCGTCCATCCGCCCCGTGGTGGTTCCCCTGCCCCGGGCCCCGTGCGGGGCGGGATGCTCGGGGCATCGCCCAGTGAGGTTACCGGCCGTCCAGTACCGGCCCACGCCCCGTCCCGCGCCGCGGGCGCCCCGACGGTGCGGGGCAGGCCACGTGCGGCGCGGCCGAGCCGCGACGCGCCGGCGCCGCAGTGGCACGATGGTCGGGTGAGCGTTTCAGAGAATGCGCGCCCCGAGTCCACCCCGGCGCCCCTTGACTACCCGGCGCACCGCGCCCTGGAGCAGTCCCAGAAGCTCCAGAACGTCCTCTACGAGATCCGCGGGCCGGTGCACGCCCACGCCGCCCGCATGGAGGCCGAGGGGCACCGCATCCTCAAGCTCAACATCGGCAACCCGGCCGCCTTCGGCTTCGACGCGCCCGACGTGATCATGCGCGACATGATCGCGGCGCTCCCCTACGCGCAGGGCTACTCGGAGTCCAAGGGCATCCTCTCGGCCCGCCGCGCCATCGTCACGCGCTACGAGCTCGAGCCCGGCTTCCCCCACCTCGATGTGGAGGACATCTTCCTGGGCAACGGCGTCTCGGAGCTCATCACCATCACCATGCAGGCGCTGCTCGACGACGGCGACGAGGTGCTCATCCCGGCGCCCGACTACCCGCTGTGGACGGCCATGACGTCGCTGGCGGGCGGCACCCCGGTGCACTACCTGTGCGACGAGGCCAACGGGTGGCAGCCCGACCTCGACGACCTCGAATCCAAGATCACCCCCCGCACCAAGGCGCTGCTGGTGATCAACCCCAACAACCCCACCGGCGCCGTCTACTCGCGGGAGGTGCTCGAGAGGCTCGTCGAGCTGGCGCGCCGCCACCGGCTGCTGCTGCTGGCCGACGAGATCTACGACCGCATCCTCTACGACGGCGCCCGGCACACCTCGCTGGCGTCGCTGGCGCCCGACATGCTGTGCCTCACCTTCAACGGACTGTCCAAGACCTACCGGGTGGCCGGATACCGGGCGGGCTGGCTGGCGATCACGGGCCCCAAGGCGCACGCCTCGGGCTTCCTCGAGGGCATCAACCTGCTCGCGTCCACCCGCCTGTGCCCCAACGTGCCGGCGCAGCACGCCATCCAGGTGGCGCTGGGCGGCTACCAGAGCATCAACGACCTGATCCTGCCGGGCGGCCGCCTGCTCGAGCAGCGCGACGCCGCGGTGAACGGCCTCAACGCGATCCCCGGCGTGTCGTGCGTGGCGCCGCGCGGAGCGCTGTACGCGTTCCCACGGCTCGACCCCGAGGTGCACGAGATCCACGACGACGAGCAGCTGGTGCACGACCTGCTCGTGAGCGAGAAGATCCTGGTCACCCAGGGCACCGGGTTCAACTGGCCGCACCCCGACCACCTGCGCATCGTCACCCTGCCGTGGGCGCGCGACCTCAGCGTCGCCATCGAGCGCATGGGCAACTTCCTGGCGAGCTACTCGCAGTAGCGGGCCCGGACGGCACCGTCACAGCCCCGGGATCTGCGGCAGCTGGATGGGCGGCAGCCCGGGGATCTCGATCACCGGCGGCGGCGCGGGCGCGGGGGCCTGCTGGACGGGGGCCTGCGGCGCGGGCGCCTGCTGCTGCGGCTGCGTCTGCGGCTGGGGCTCCGGCGCGGGGGCGGGCTCGGGCTCCGGGGCGGGTGCCGGTGGCGGCGCCTGCTGCTGTTGCTGCTCGGGCGTGAGCGGCGGCGCCGGGGCCGGCGAGACCGGCGCCTGCGGGGCGACGGTGGTGGTGGGCTCGGGCTTCGGCGTGGTGGGCGGGCGCGTCGTGGAGGCCGGCGACGGCTCGGCGGGCGAGGTGGGGATCTGCGGCGCCACGGTGCTCGAGGCCGTGTCGCCCGTGGAGAGCACCCCGCTGGCCGCGAAGGCCCCCACCACCAGGCCGGCCAGAAGCAGCAGGCCGACGATGCCCGCCAGCGCCGCGGCCGAGGAGGTCCAGTCGGGCCCGCGGCGCGCGCGCTCGGCCACCGGCGCCCAATCGCCCTCCGAGGCCGACCCCATGCCCGCGGCGCCCGCCGCCGCGCGGCTGGGCAGCAGCGACGCGCCGCGCGCCACCAGCTGCTCGGGGTGCGCGGGGATGATCACCGGCAGCCCCAGCTCGCGCTCGACCATCTCGGCGTCGAACTGCTCCTCGACCCGCTCGCCGACCACGACCACCAGATCTGCCCACACGCCGCTGAGCTGCTGGGCGGCGTCGGCCACCATGGCCAGCCCCTCGAGCACGTCCACATCGGCGGCGGCGAGCTTGTCGGTGGAGACGCGCTGGATCTCGCCCACCATGGCGCCGTCGGCACCGACGATGCCGCAGCTGTAGCGCCACGTGTCCACGTTGCACACGGCCACGTGCCGGGCGAAGCCCACCTGCCGGGTGGCCATGAGCTCGGCGAGCGCCGCCACCGGGCCGGGGACCAGGCTGTAGTGCCGCAGGCCGGCGGCGTCGGTGCCCATCGTGATGCGCTTGGCCTGGTCGGCATCGTGGTAGGCGAACACCACCGAGCGGATCTGCCGCTCGGTGCGCGGCTGCGCCGAGCCGTCGAAGAGGGCGCGCAGCGCGTAGGCCACCTGCTCCTCGGGGGTGCCGTAGGGGGCGACGCCGTCGAGCAGCACGGACGCGTCGAACTCCTCGACCGCGCGGCGCCGCACGCCGCGGCCGCCGTACGCGGCCGGGTCGCCGGACATGGGCGCGTCGGCGATGGCCATGCGGACGTCATCGCCGTTGATGCTCACGCCGAGGATCGCGCTCAGCCGGCCGTCGCCCGTCCTGCGCGGATGCCCCGTCGGTGTCCGTTCCGCCTGGTCCACACCACCCTCCCTTCGGGAGCCACCACAGCCCACGCGGGGCCAAGCATACGTGCGGAGCGGCGTCAAGGCGCGGCGAACCGGGGCGCCCCGGCGCGTCCTGCGGCACGGCATCGGCGCAGCGCACGGGCCTGGTCGGGCGTCCGTCCCAGATCGGGGGCCGACCTGCGCGGGGCGGGCGCCGCGGGGCGCGTCAGCTGCGGAAGTTCAGGTACGCCCGCGACGGCGTGGGACCGCGCTGGCCCTGGTACTTCGAGCCCACCGAGGCGCTGCCGTACGGGTGCTCCGAGGGGCTGGTGAGCCGCAGCAGGCACAGCTGGCCGATCTTCATGCCCGGCCACAGCGTGATCGGCAGGTTGGCCACGTTCGACAGCTCGAGCGTGATGTGGCCGGAGAAGCCCGGGTCGATGAACCCGGCCGTCGAGTGCGTGAGCAGCCCCAGCCGGCCGAGGCTCGACTTGCCCTCCAGGCGCCCGGCCAGGTCGTCGGGCAGCGTGCAGCACTCCATGGTGGCGCCCAGCACGAACTCGCCCGGATGCAGCACGAAGGGCTCGCCCTCCGCGGGGGCCACGAGCGTCGTCAGCTCGTCCTGGCGCTGCGCCGGGTCGATGTGCGTGTAGCGGGTGTTGTTGAAGACGCGGAAGTACTTGTCCAGCCGCACATCCACGCTCGACGGCTGGACCAGCGCGGCATCGTAGGGGTCGATGCCCAGGCGGCCGGAGTCGAGTGCGGCGCGGATGTCGCGGTCGGAGAGCAGCACCGCCACAGCGTAGCGACGCGGCGCGCGCGGCAGGGGGCGGGGGCGGGACCGGCACGGCCGGGGCCGGAGGGGGTGGTGCGGACGCGGAGCGCGGGGCGTCTGCTAGAGTCTGGACCTGCAGGCGATGCAGGTGCCGCACAGCGGCGTTTCTGCAGGTCACGCCGCCATGCCGATGTAGTTCAATGGTAGAACATCAGCTTCCCAAGCTGAATACGCGGGTTCGATTCCCGTCATCGGCTCCACCACGTCTCCGGTCGATGCGGCCCCGGGTGCACCCCGGGCCCGCCGTCCCGCCGCAGTGCCCGACGTCCCCGGCCGGCGGCGCCCGGCGAGACCAGGACGGTGACGATCATGGCGGTTCCCGAAGCCGACGGGGCCGACGGCTGGGAGAACGCGGCCGAGCTGCGCGCCGCCTTCACCCGTTTCCTGCTGTCGTACCGGTGCGGCATCGACGAGATGATGACGAAGATCCGGGTGCTCACCCGCGAGTTCCAGCACATCCACCGCCACAACCCCATCGAGCACGTCGACTCGCGGCTCAAGACCCCCGCCAGCATCATCGAGAAGGCCCGGCGGCGCGGCTACCCGATGACGCTCGAATCGATCCGCACCAACATGACCGACATCGCCGGCATCCGGATCACCTGCGGCTTCATCTCCGACACGTACCGGCTGCGCGACATGCTGCTGCGCCAGGACGACGTCACCGTCCTCACCATCAAGGACTACATCGCCCACCCCAAGCCCAACGGCTACTCCAGCCTGCACCTCATCGTGGAGGTGCCGGTGTTCCTGTCGGACCGCGCCGAATCGGTGCGCGTCGAGGTGCAGATCCGCACCATCGCGATGGACTTCTGGGCCAGCCTCGAGCACAAGATCTACTACAAGTACGACAAGGCGGTGCCGCCCTCGCTGCTCGCGGAGCTCAAGGACGCCGCGGATGCCGCCCACCGGCTCGACCTCACCATGGAGCACCTGCACGACGCGGTGATCGCGCTCGGCGCCGAGGATGCGCCTGCCCCCGGCTCCCCCGCACCCGGCCCGGCCGCGGCCCTCGACGTCCTCGGCGAGGTGGCGCGCCGGCCGCTGCCCGAGCAGCTCATCGCGGCGATCCTCGACACCGACGGCTCCTCGCCCTGACGCGGAAAGGCCCGCCCCGCACTGCGGGACGGGCCCCTGCCGGCGGGGTCGACGGATCAGTCGAACGTGCCCCAGCCGTACAGCACGGAGAGCACGATCGCCACGATCGCCAGCACCCCGATCACCGCGGCCCAGACGAACGCCTGCGTCTTCGACGGCGGGTCGTAGCAGTTGAGCTCAGCCTTGAGTTCTTCCTTCGTCGGCACACCCATCACCTCCTCACAGCACCCGAGCAGTAGCTTCCCCCGAACGATACGGAACCGGCGGATGCGCCGTGCACGCACCCGGCCGACCGGCCGCACCGTTTCAAGAGATTGTGATTCCGGCCCGCGGCGGCCTCCCGCGGACTTATGGTCGCAGGGATTCCCGGCACCCACGCATCCCCGGCAGAAAGCAGGGACTCCATGGCACCGCACTCCGACGGCGGCACCGCCGACGACCACCGCACAGACGCCCCCCGCACAGGCGACCACCAGGCCGCCGGCCTCCCCCGCCGCACCTTCCTCGAGGGCACCGGCATGCTCCTGGCCGCCGGGGCCGCCGGCGTCACGCTCGGCTCGTCGGCGCTGCCCGGCACCACCCCGCGCGCGGCCGCCGCGGTGGGCGGCGGGCGCATCCGCCGGCGGCCCAACATCGTCGTCATCGTCACCGACCAGGAGCGCCGCCCCCAGTACTGGCCGGAGGGATGGTCGGCCACGCACCTGCCGCAGCGCCAGCGTCTGCTCGACACGGGCCTGTCGTTCCAGTACGCGTCGTGCAACTCCACGATGTGCTCGCCCAGCCGCAGCACGCTGTTCACGGGCCTCTACCCGGCGCAGCACGGGGTGTACCGCACGCTCACCTCCGGCGGCACGCTCTCGCCGTTCGAGCCGGTGCTCTCGCCCGACACGCCCAACATGGCGCGGCTGCTCACCGCCGCCGGCTACAACGTGCACTACCGCGGCAAGTGGCACATGAGCAAGGGCGCCGACGGCTACGACCCGTCCACCGAGGACATCGAGGGCTTCGGTTTCCACGGCTGGCAGCCTCCCGAGGCCGGCCAGGACATCGCGCCCGAGCACTTCGGCGGCGGCACCGCGAACATCGACCAGCAGTACGCCGACGAGGCCGTCGAGTTCCTGCGCACTGTGCAGACCGACGACGAGCACCCGTTCGCGCTCATCGCCAGCTTCGCCAACCCGCACGACATCCTCGCCTACCCGCAGACGTGGGACCTCGAGATGCCCGACGGCGGCACCAACTACCGCGACGACGCGCCCGGCTGCTTCGAGATGGGGATCGATCTGCCGCCCACCTTCCGCGAGGTGCTGGCCCTCAACCACAAGCCGCGCGCGCAGGCGCAGGTGAACCTGGCCTCGGAGATCGGGCTGGGCCCGCTGATCGGCGAGGACCGCGCCCGCAACTACGCCAACTTCTACGCCTACGTGCAGAAGGTGGTGGACGCGCACATCGGCGCCGTCATCGACGCCGTCGAGCAGAACGGCCACCGGGACGACACGATCATCATCCGCCTGGCCGACCACGGCGAGATGGGCATGTCGCACGGCGGCATGCGGCAGAAGGTGTTCAACGCCTACGAGGAGACGATGCTGGTGCCGCTGGTGGTGAGCAACCCGCGCCTGTTCCCCTCGGCGGTCACCACCACCGCCCTGGCCGGCCTCATCGACGTGATGCCCACGCTCGCGACGATCGCCGACGTGCCGGCCGACGCCCGCGCCGGGTTCGACTTCCACGGCACCGACCTCTCGCCGATCATCGACGACGCCGTCGCGCACCCCGCCTCGCCCACCGCGACGGTGCAGGACTACGTGCACTTCACCTTCGACGACGACAACATCGGCCAGCCCGACGGGCAGACGGCAGTGACGCCGCCGAACCACCTGCGCACCATCCGCGAGCGCGACCGCAAGTTCAGCATGTACTTCGACCCGGCCTGGCACGAGCCGCCCGTGTTCGAGATGTACGACCTGGCGGCCGACCCCACCGAGCTGCGCAACCTGGCCGACCCGTTCGCGCCCGCGCAGTTCCGGCCCGACATGTTCGCGGAGATGTTCGCGCGGCTCCTGCAGGTGATGGCCGAGCGGGGCACCACGCCCGCGGGCATGCCGGAGCTGCCCCCGCTGCCGCAGGGCTCCGCGGGATCGGCGATGCCCGGATGAGCCGTCCGCTGTGATCCCCTGCACAGAACCCGCCCGCGCGGCTACAGTTAACAATCGATAACCGGCCCGCCGCCGCGGGTCCCCGCACCACCCCGGGAGGCGGTCACCCATGCCCGTAAGCCCCGACGGCCCCGGCGGCCTCGACCGGTACGTCCGCGACCTCGCCGCCGCCTACAGCGGCCCCGGCGCCTGCGCGGCGCACCTGCTGTGCGACCGGCACCCCGCCGGCGACGTCGCGTTCACCGTCATCGACGCCGGCCTGGACGCGCGCGACATCACCTTCGGCGAGCTGCGCGAGCGCTCCGAGCGCGGCGCGGCGGCGCTGGCGGCGCTGGGCGTGGGTCCGGGCGACGCCGTCGCCACGCTCATGGGCAAATCCGCCGACCTCGTGTTCACGCTGCTGTCGATCTGGCGGCTCGGCGCCGTGCACGTGCCGCTGTTCACCGCCTTCGCGTGGCCGGCCATCGAGCTGCGCATGACGGGCAGCGGCGCCAAGGTCGTCGTCGCCGACCCGGGCCAGCGCGCCAAGATCGAGGAGCCCGGCGGCGCGCGGGTGGTCGTGGCCGACGGCGGCACGGGCACGGTGGACCGCGACGGCGACCTGGCCCTGTCGGCGCTCGTCGACGCGCAGGAGCCCGGCCGGCCCGCCGCCGTCACCGGCTCCGACGCACCGCTGGTCATGATCTTCACCTCGGGCACCACCGGCCGGCCCAAGGGCGTGCCCGTGCCCGTCTACGCGCTCGCCTCCTTCCACGAGTACGTGGAGCTGGGCCTGGACGTGCGCGAGGACGACGTGTTCTGGAACGCCGCCGACCCGGGCTGGGCATACGGGCTGTACTACGCGATCCTGGGCCCGCTCACGCTCGGGCGGCGCAGCCTGCTGCTGGCGGCCGGGTTCTCGCCCGGGCTCAGCGCGCAGGTGATCGAGCGCTTCGGCGTCACCAACTTCGCCGCCGCCCCCACCGTCTACCGGGCGATGCGGGCCCAGGGCGACGCGCTGCCGGCGTCGATGCCGCTGCGCCGCGCCTCCTCGGCCGGCGAGCCGCTCACCCCCGAGGTCATCACGTGGGCCGAGCGGGTGTTCGGCATCCCCGTGCGCGACCACTACGGCCAGACCGAGCACGGCATGATGATCGTCAACGGCTGGCACGACGCGGTGCGCCGGGAGCTGCGCGACGGCTCCATGGGCCACGCGCTGCCCGGCTGGTCGGCGGCGGTGCTCGCCGAGGACTCGTCCGAGCCCCTGCCCGACGGCGAGGTGGGGCGCGTGGCCATCGACGTGCCCGCCAGCCCGCTGCTGTGGTTCCGCGGCTACCACGACGCCCCCGAGAAGACGGCGGCGCGCTACGCGGACGACGGACGCTGGTACCTCACCGGCGACGCCGGCCGCCGCGACGCCGACGGCTACCACTACTTCTCCTCGCGCGACGACGACGTCATCCTCATGGCCGGCTACCGGATCGGCCCCTTCGACGTGGAGAGCGTGCTCTCGACGCACCCGGCCGTCGCCGAGTCGGCGGTGGTGGGCGTGCCCGACGCGCTGCGCGGCGAGGCGCTCGAGGCGTTCGTGGTGCTGCGCGAGGGCATCGCCGGCGACGACGCCCTCACCGCCGAGCTGCAGCAGCGGGTCAAGACGGGCTTCGCCGCGCACGCCTACCCGCGCGCGGTGCACTACGTCGATGCGCTGCCCAAGACCCCCAGCGGCAAGATCCAGCGGTTCCTGCTGCGCCGCCGGCGCGCCGCCGAGGCGGGCGGGGAGTAGCCGGCCGGGGCGCCGTCCCCGGTGCCCACGGCGGCGGCGGGGCCGGGCGTCCGCCGCTACGCTGGCCGCATGGGCACCCCCGAGATCGAGCTGAACTCCGGAACCTCCATCCCGCAACTGGGCCTCGGCGTGTGGCAGGCCTCGGACGAGGAGACGCAGCGGGCCGTCGGCGCCGCGCTCGACGCGGGCTACCGGCACGTCGACACCGCCGCCGCCTACGGCAACGAGGAGGCCGTGGGCCGCGCGCTCGCCGCCTCGCCGGTGCCGCGGGAGGACGTCTTCGTCACCACCAAGCTGTGGAACGCCGACCACGGCCACGACCCGGCGCTCGCCGCGTTCGACGCCAGCCTGCGCCGGCTCGGCACCGACTACGTCGACCTCTACCTCATCCACTGGCCGCTGCAGGACCGCGACCGGCTGCTGCGCACGTGGGACGCGATGGAGGAGATCGCCCACTCGGGCCGCGCCAAGGCCATCGGCGTGTGCAACTTCGAGCCGCACCACCTGCAGCTCCTCGCCGACCGCGGCGGCCTGCTGCCCGCCGTCGACCAGGTGGAGCTGCATCCGCACCTGCCGCAGCAGGCGATCCGCGCCGCGGCCGGCGCGCTCGGCGTGGCGGTCGAGTCGTGGAGCCCGCTCGGCGGCACGTCCCGCTCCGGCTGGGGGCCCGACTCCAAGCCCAACACGCTGCTGGGCGACCCGGCCATCGGCGCCATCGCCGAGGAGCACGGCGTCTCGCCCGCGCAGGTGCTCATCCGGTGGCACGTGCAGCAGGGCCTCATCGTCATCCCCAAGTCGGTGCACCCCGAGCGCATCGCGCAGAACCTCGACGTCTTCGGCTTCGCGCTCACGCCCGACGACATGACGCGCATCGCCGGCCTCGACGACGGCTCGCGCCTGGGCCTGCACCCCGACGAGATGAACCTGGGCGCGCCGGAAGCCGGGGCGTGACCCGCGCGGGGGGTCGCTTAGGATACGTCGAGTGACTCAGCTCGATCCGGACATCGACCGGGCGGGCGACGGGGCCCCCGAGGCCGCCGCGCCGGGCCCTGGCCCCGGGCCGGGCGGACGCCGCCGCGGGCTCCGGCTGGTCCTGGCCGGCCCCAGCGACGACCCGGCCGAGCAGCGCAGGCTTGTGCGCATCCGCCGCGGCTGCTACGCGGGCTGGCTGGCCGTGGTGGTGGTGTGGTTCGCCGTCTTCGGCTTCCCCTTCGACCGCAACCGCCTGCTGCTCCTGCTGTGCCTGGGCCTGCTCACCATCAGCATCGGGCGCCGGCCCCTGCTGCAGGTGATCCGCGACTGGCTGCCGTTCGCGCTGCTGCTGGCGCTGTACGACCTGAGCCGGTATTTCGCCCTGGCCATGGGCATGCCCACGCAGTGGCACCTGGCCGTGGACGCCGACAAGCTGCTCTTCGGCGGCACCGTGCCCACGGTGTGGCTGCAGGAGCACCTCAAGCAGGCGCAGACGCCGTGGTGGGAGGTGCCCACCAGCGCCGTCTACATGTCGTTCTTCCTCGTCCCCTACGCCGTGGCCGCGTTCCTGTGGGTGCGCGACAGGGCCTCGTGGCGCAAGTACATCGTGCGGTTCATCGCGATCTCGTTCGCGGCGCTCATCGGCTACAGCTTCGTGCCCGCCGCCCCGCCGTGGGCCGCCGCGCGCTGCACCGCCGAGCAGATCCAGGACGGGCCCTCGAGCCCCGACTGCATGTTCACCGACCCCGCCGACACCCCCGACGGCGGCCTGCTCGGGCCCATGACCACCCATCAGGAGGGCGCCGAGCCGTACATCGAGCGCATCTCCACCCGCGGCTGGAACGCCACCGGCCTCACCTTCGCGCAGCGCGTGGTCGAGACGGGGCAGAAGGGCTCGAACATGGTCGCGGCGATCCCGTCGCTGCACGCCGGGCTCACCGCGCTCATCGCGATGTTCATGTGGCCGCGGGTGCGGCGGCGGTGGCGGCCGGTGTGGGCCGCGTACGCGCTGACCATGGCGTTCGCGCTGGTGTACACGGCCGAGCACTACGTGTTCGACATCCTCATCGGCTGGGCGCTGGCCGTGCTGGTGCTGCTGGCCTGCCGCCCGCTCGACAGGCTCTGGCTGCGCACCTCGCCGCGGGTGCG